>JBDOMX010000641.1:0-1015 GCA_039831615.1 Planctomycetaceae bacterium | reverse complement strand
AGTCTTCGCGAACATGGAACTGGCGATACCGGGACGACATCGCTTGATTCATAATATCGGAAACCGGCCCTCTGCAACTGAACGTTCGAAAATCGAAGAAATCCTTGCTCGCGTTAAATTACTGGAACACGCTGAAAAGGATGTGCGATATCTCAGCCACGGACAACGACAGTGGCTGGAGATTAGCATGCTCATTCTTTCTGGTCCTCGTCTTCTGCTTGTTGACGAACCCGCTGCCGGCTTAACAGACGAAGAGACAATCCTGACTGCGGAACTTCTGCTGGAATTGAAGGCGGAACACAGTGTGATCGTGATCGAACATGACATGGACTTTGTACGCCTCCTGAACAGCAGTGTTACCGTTCTGAACGAAGGAAGCATCATGGCTCAGGGGAATATGCAGACAATCGAGAAAGACCCGGCGGTCATTGAAGCGTACCTGGGACGATAGACGACCACATCGGACAGACAGCTAATACAATTCCATCGACCCCGAAGTCTCAAACAATCCTAACTGTGGACGCAGCCACGCTGATTTTGAATCATGCTCACGATTGATAATCTGCTTTTTAGCTATGGCACGATCGGAACGTTGCGAGGCATTTCAATGCAAATGCCGCCGGGCCGGATGACGTGTGTGATGGGACGCAACGGGGTTGGTAAGACCACCCTGATTCGCAACATTATGGGACATCTTCAGCCGAATTCCGGAATTATTCGGCTGGGGGAAACAGACATCACTGAGTTCGTTCCCCATCGACGCGCCAGACTCGGGCTGGCACTGGTTCCTCAGGGTCGTCAAATTTTTCCCCGACTCTCGGTTGAAGAGAATCTCAAGGTGGGCCTGCAGGCCCGGCGTGACCGGGTTCGGTCTGTTCCTGAGGAGATCTACGATCTGTTCCCCGTCCTGAAGGAGATGGGACGGCGTATGGGCGGAGATTTATCCGGGGGACAGCAGCAACAGCTGGCCATCGGTCGTGCGCTTGCCGGAAATCCCTCGGTTCTGCTGCTTGAC
>JBDOMX010000096.1:0-2430 GCA_039831615.1 Planctomycetaceae bacterium | reverse complement strand
ATCCGGCAGCGCAGGACGGAAAAAAGACGGAACCGAGTTGTTCGCGAGACGGGCTCAGCGACGGGATGTGTGCGATTAACGTACGAAGCAGAACGGCGTACGAGACGACGTGTGTCTCACACGATCGACAGGATGATTAGATGGGAAGAAGCCCCAAACGGCACTGCCGGTTTCAGGGGCTCCACGTTGTGCGATACGCAAGGCGTTGGTTTTTGTCTCTCGAATCCGAAAAACGATCGGGATCAGGACACGGCTCCAAGCAAAGACACCTATTCCGCCTGAATCTGACGCAGCAGTTCAATGGTCTGCTCCGATCCCCCGCTCAGCTCGACGGCGATTCGGGCATGGCGAAGAGCATCACCACGTCGTTGTTTCCGGATGTGGATTTCGGCCAAATGGATGTGGCTGTACCACAGTTCAGGCCTGCTCGCGATCACCGACTCGAAGTGAAAGATGGCGCGATCCGTCTGACCGATATTTCGCAGAGCGATCGCGTAGTTATAATTTGCTTCGGCAAAGTCCGGCGACGCTTCCAGAACCATTTCAAACTGCTCGATGGCCTTGTCATTCTCACCCAGCGTTATATACGCGACCCCCAGATTTGTACGCACGTCCCGTTTGGCCGGTCTCAGACGTAACGCCTGATGGTACGACTCAATGGCTTCAGCCGCCCTGCTCTGCCGTACAAGAGCGAGTCCTAGATTGTAATGTGCGCCGGGAGCCCTGGGGTGGAAACGAATCGTTTGACGAAAATACACTTCCGCGTCCTTCGGCCTGTTTTCCGCGAGGGCCACGGTTCCGAGCATCGTCCTGGCGGACATCGATGCCGGGTCAAGATTCAGGGCCCGTAACGCGAGAATGTTGGCTTTTGCCAGGTCGCCGTTCTCTTTGTATTCATGAGCGATGCTGGTCAGCGCAAGACTGCTTTCTGCTACTTCTGCCGCATGCGTAAATAACGTCATGGTATCCTTCCAGTACGAAGCCTGAACACGCGCCAACGCTGCCAGGACCACGACCACTGCATATGCTGATGTCAACAATGCAGTTTTTTGCCGGGGCTTTGTCGCCACTTTCTCGGCCACAAACCAGACGCAGGCAATCAGCAGCCCAACCATGGGGAAGTAAGTATATCTGTCGGCCATTCGTTGTGAGCCGATCTGAACTAACCCAATCACCGGAACCAGCGTGCCCAGATACCAGCACCACCCCATAAACACCCACGGATGACGTGTTCTTTTTCGTATGGCAACGAATGAAATTACGATCAGCAGCAGCAGCGGGCCGACAGCGTCCGTGAAAAGTATCTCTCCTGGATAGGAGTAGTGCACTGCCAGGTTGAGGGGCCACAAAGTCTGCCTGATGTAGATGGTGTAGACGATGATCGCATTGTAAATCCTTTCAACGATTGGAAAATGTTCCGATTCTCCAATGGCGCCGCCTTCCCGTTGGCTGAAGAACGCCACACAGCAGAAGCAGATCGCTACCAGAAAGTAGACCACCTTTTCAAAGACCAGGTTTCTCCATGGCATTGTCTCTGAAGAATCCGGTGAATCGGCTGATCGCAAGGCACCTCTTCCGAGTGGCCAATAGTCAATCAGAAGTAGAAGAAAAGGCAGCGTGACGTACGTCTGTTTCGCAAGCAACGAAAGCACAAACGCAAGTTGGGACAGCACGTGCCAACGAAGATGCTTCTTTCCTGTCCAGCGGATATAGCTCCCGATTGAAATCAGGACGAACATTGTGCTCAGCACATCCTTGCGTTCCGAGATCCAGGCGACCGACTCGACATGCAGCGGATGAACGGCGAACACCGCCGCCACAAGGGCACTTCGCCGCTGCTTTCCTGTGGCCGACACCAGCACTCCGAACAGCAACAAAACGTTAGCAATGTGAATGACGACATTTTCGACGTGCATCGCACTCGGGTTTAGGCCAAACAACGAAACGTCTGTCATTAATGACAGCCACGTCAGCGGATGCCAGTTCGCCGATTTTTCAACGCTTTCCTGACTGAACGCCCAACCGATTGCGCCGGGGGACAGTCCCCTCAGAACAACTTCATTCTCAAAAACGTAGCGACCATCGTCATAGTTGACGAAGCCGTAGTTCCGAAGCTGTCCGAAAACCATCAGCGTCAGCAGTACCATGCCGCTGCAGATCACACTGTGGCGGCGCATCGGGGATTCGGGCTTGCCGGCAATAGCCATCATGTTCTGGCAGGTTCGATTGTCTTTCAGTCGTCACAATTTTTATGCCAGGTGAACGGCCGATTCTCTAAACACTCTAACGGGGATCGGAGAACAGTCCCAAAGGCACAGGAGCGAATCCTAAGGACCACTCGTGAAATTAGTGACGACTTCAGTTGTCTGATTTGATATTGTCGCAGGAGTGCATACATCATTCCCCTTTTGAGGAGCGCCAAGGATGGCC
>JBDOMX010000208.1:0-2436 GCA_039831615.1 Planctomycetaceae bacterium | reverse complement strand
GTGGGTCTTCTGGCTGTTGCCGAGCGCTCCTCACAGATGTCGGACCTGAGTCGAGTCCAGGCCATTGCTGAATGGGTTCCGAAATCTGTCACTGCTCAAAACCACCTCGCAAAATCGCTCATTAAGGAAGGCCGGTATGTCGATGCAATTCGTGTCTGTCGCACAGCGGAAAAGCTGAACCCGTCGGAATACAGGTCGCATATGTACCTGGGAGTGGCATTGGCGGCCATTGGACAGCCGAACGCGGGATTCGCCGAACTTCAACGTGCCCTGGAACTCAACTCACATGACGCATATCTGCACTTTCATCTCGCGATGGGCTTTGTCCGGCGGAACCAACCTGAAGAAGCTCTTGTTCATCTGGGGACGTCGGTTGACATTCGGCCGGATGACCCGGTTGGACAGTACAATCTTGGTGTCCTGCATCTGCGTTTGAACCAGACGGACGACGCCATTGCCAGCCTTCACGAAGCGACACAGTTGGATCCAGAGTATGCAGCGGCATGGCGATCGCTTGGAGAATCGTACCTCATGCGACACGACGAGGACGTCGCCATTGAACACCTGAACAGAAGTTTGCAACTCAAGCCGGATGTTCCTGAGACGCACCTGTCCATGTCACAGGCGTTGCGTCAACTGGGAAATGTCGAGGCCGCCGATGATGCGTTGACGACTGCCGTGCAATTGCAGTTGAAGATTTCCACCGGCGGGCAAACAGCCAACACGGCTGCCCATATGGCCGATCAACTGCTGAAACACACAAACAGACGGGATCCGGGCGCATTGGGACTGGCTGCGAGATGCTACATTGTCGCTGATCGAATCGGCGACGCGGTTCAGGCTGCGTCGCTGGGCGCCAGTCTGGCAAGGAAGAACGGGGATACTGAGCTCGCCGAATCCCTGGAACGTATGGCCGAACGGTATAATAACGAGTCTCACAACCATGGTTCGCGTTAACACCTTGCAGAATTGAACGTTTTTCTTCTCACTGTACAGTGGCTGCGCTGCAATCACCTTTTTTTGAAACCAACAGGCCGCACGTTCCGTCGTGCCCGGCTGCAGCAGTGGACTTCGCCCACGCTTCAGGAAATTTGAATGGCAGAGAACTTTATCCTTTTACTTTTTCTGATCCTGCCGCCCGTCCTTTTTGCGGTGAGTCGTACGTTCTTCAGGAAGGTACGGCCTTCGATAAAAGAACGAAAAACACTTTCACTTGTCATTGGCAACCTTCTGATCCTGCTGTTCCTGCTGTCGGTGGTCGTCCTGTCCGGGGAAGTTTACTTTCGATTCTTCTACGACAGCACCGATTCGTTCGGTCTTTGCAAGACAACCGAACGTTGGTTCGAACGACACTTTGAAAGAAACCAGAGCGGTTTCCGCGACTCATACAATTACCTCCCGCAGGTGGAACCGGGCAAACGACGAATCTCCTTTGTTGGCGACTCGTTTACGGTGGGGCATGGTATTCCAGACGTTGAGGATCGGTTCGCGAATCTGGTGCGGTCACAGCGACCATATGATGAAGTGCATGTTCTGGCCGAATGTGGATTGGACACCGGCAGGGAACTGGAACTTATGCAGTTTCTACCTTCGTCAGGCTACGAAACGGATATCGTCGTGCTGGCCTATTGCCTGAATGACATCTCTGACATTGTCCCAGAATGGCAGCAGGTCCTTAACCGTATCTATGAAGGGCCAAAGCCCGGTTTCTTTGCGACGCACAGCTATCTGTTCAACACGTTGAACGCCAGGCTTCGTATGGCGCGCGAACCGGATATTGTCGACTACTACAGTTTCGTCAGGAACGCGTACCAGGGTCCGGTTTGGAACAGACACAGTGGAAGACTGGAGAGCTTTCGAGATGCCGTGGTTGAAAGTGGTGGTGAGTTGTTTGTCGTCACATTTCCGTTTCTACACGCAGTGGGCGACGATTACGGCTACCATGATATTCACAGGCGTCTTGATGACTTCTGGAGTGACATGAATGTGCCCCATCTTGATCTGCTCGAAGTTTACGATGGCGAATCTCCGGACCAGTTGGTTGTCAGCTCACGTGATGCTCATCCGAATGAGAAGGCGCACGCCATGGCCGCCCGTGCAATCACCGCTTTCATTGACGAACAGATGAATCAATAGACGTCATCCGTGACGGTATTCTTTTTCGGCGACCATCAATGGATGCTTCTGTTGTCACCAAAGCGTTGCCCTCTGCTGAGCAACCGCAACCGCAATCAACCATGAATAGACGTGTTCTGTGGATTGCTGCTGCCCTCGTTGCTCTCACAACCGTCGTGTTTGCCCCTCTTCGTGACCACGGTTTCACCAACTACGACGATGGAGCCTACGTCACAGAAAACGCACACGTGATCGGCGGAATCTCATGGCAGAATGCTACCTGGGCATTTAGTTTCGACAGCTGTGCAGACACCGGAAACT
>JBDOMX010000958.1:0-10621 GCA_039831615.1 Planctomycetaceae bacterium | reverse complement strand
CAGATTCTGCAGCCATTTGATGAGCGCGATGCCGGAAAGAGGATTACATTCCACCGCCAGGCCAGCAGTGTTCAACGATTTGGCAAGTCGAGTGTTTTTCGGCCACGACTTCACATCAAGGATCAACAGGGAAGCCTTCGCCGGTACAGCAACGTATTTCTCCAGTCCTGCACGATTGTCTTTGACGAATCCATCTGCATCTTCAACCATCACGATTCGACGATCCCCAAACATGGAAATCGTCAACAATTCATCGGTGACGTCGCTCAGCTGAACTTCATCCCCGGCGACTCGCGAAAACGAAATGTCCTCATCGCTGTCTGCGGACGAATGACAACCGGGAATCCGATGCAGCACATCCACTTTCAGCGAGCGTTCAGATCCGAACAGCACGAGAACCGGAACAACCGGCGGTTCAGACTCGCTTGTAAGAAACTCTGTGGCGTGCATTGATCAATCAACTTTGCGGCCAAAGGGAGGGTCAGGCCGGCCGGCCATGGTTGCAGGCGGTCCGGAACCAGCATGCCAACAGGCAGGCGTGGCCATGCTACGATGAAGGCCTGACCGCTTTCCAGCGTAACCAATGGTCGGCCAGCACCAATGCAACCATGGCTTCGCCCATGGGCACGAACCGCGGCAGCAGACACGGATCGTGGCGTCCCCTGGTGGAAATCGTGGTCGCTTCGCCGTCACGAGTCACTGTCGGCTGCTCGCGGGCCAGGCTGCTGGTTGGTTTGATCGCTGCCCGCAGAATGATCGGCTGACCCGAACTGATTCCGCCCAGCATTCCACCGTGCCGATTCGATTGTGTCGCAATCTGCCGATCTCCACCCGAGACGAAAATATCGTTATTCCGGCTTCCGCGAAGTTCGGAACATCCGAATCCTATTCCGTACTCGACTCCCAGAACCGCCGGCAGACTGAACAGGGCCTTTCCGAGATCTGCCTTGAGCTTGTCGAACACCGGATCTCCCAGTCCAGCCGGAATTCCTGTCGCCACGATTTCAGACACACCACCGATCGAGTCCACATCCTTCCGGACTTCTTCAATCAGCGACACCATCTTTCCAGCGGCCTCCGGATCCGGACAGCGAACAAAATTCGGTGAACCATCCGGGAGCTTTTCGACCTGGTCGAGCGTGACGGATTCCGGCGACTCAATGGTCGCCTTGACTGCCCCAACCTGAGTCACGTAGCCGATGACCGAGCCGCCGAATTCCACGGCAATCAGTTTCTTCGCGATGGCTCCCGCGGCCACTCGAGCTGTCGTCTCGCGGGCACTGCTGCGTCCGCCGCCTCGGTAATCCCGAAATCCATAGCGAGCATCGAAAGTGTAATCGGCATGACCTGGGCGATACTTATCCTTGATGTCAGTGTAGTCGCGGCTGCGTTGATCTGTATTGCGAATCAGAATCGCAATGCTGGTCCCGGTCGTTTCGCCCTCGAAAACACCGGAAAGGATTTCAGGCGTATCCGATTCATCCCGCTGTGTCACCAGGTGGCTTTGTCCCGGACGGCGTCGGTTGAGGTCCGGGATGAGGTCCGCTTCGCTCAGTGCGAGACCGGGCGGCACCCCGTCAACAATGACGAGGTTGCCAGGACCATGGCTTTCACCAGCCGTCGTGATCCGGAACAGCTGTCCAAAGGAATTTCCAGGCATGCTTCGTAAGGCTTTCTGGTGCGAGTTTCTTTCAATCTTATCGATGGTCCAGGCAGCTCGCGACTCCGTGGATTACCTGGCCCGGCATTTCCCAATGTAACCTTCCTGGCCCGCCTGATGAGGCCGGTTTCAGCCTGGCCGTCACACCCACCACGGATTTCGCAGCAAAACGTGGAGGAATCGACTCCGGGCGGCTGTTTCGACGTCGCTGTCGCATGCAGGTCGGATGTGGCGTCGGTGTTTCGAAGAGAGCAAGACCGCTGAGTCCGTGATTCGCTGCAGCATCGTGCGCCGAATCAGTGCGACTCTCCGGAAAAACCGGATTCATACCATTTGTTTGCTCGACTCCGATGGACATTCCGGGCGAGAATCCGAGTCCACGTGTTTTTGTCGTCGGTGGAATCAATCCGTATGATTCCGCGTTGGGACTCCAATTCCTGACGTCTCTGACGCGTTACAAATCCGACTGTTTGGTGAAAACGTTGCCCATGCATCCACGTCACATCGTCTTTGTGTTGCTCTTATTTCTGCCGGCAGGACATTTCGTGTCAGCAGACCAAATGCAACCTGCCACCCCGTTCGTGATGGGTTATGCCAGCCAATTAAGCTGCGCTCCAGGTGAGGAAATCTCATTTCACCTGTCGTCCAGCGGCAGGACGGTTGATCTGAAAATCGATCGAGTGGGTGCCGAACGCGAATTTGTCCTGGAACAGGTGGACGTTGGCTGCGAACAGCATCCGATCCCTGACCGCGCTTCGTCTCACGGCTGCATGTGGCCCGCGGCCTTCACCTTGAGAATCCCGGACGACTGGAAAAGCGGCTACTACGAAGCCACTCTGACCACGTCCAGCGACGATCAAACGGTTGACAGTACACTTTTTTTTGTCGTCCGTTCAGCCACTCCCGGCAGTCAAACAGGGATTCTGCTCCAGCTGTCGACGAATACCTACAACGCCTACACAAACTGGGGCGGACACAGTCTGTATTCGTTCCACGATCGGGACGGTGTGCAGGGACATCGTGTTTCTTTCGATCGACCGTTGCGATCGAAAAACTTCTACAACTGGGAACTGCCATTCATCAAGTGGGCCGAAGCAGCCGGCTATGTGATTGACTACGCCGTGAACAGTGATCTCGAATTTCATCCGGAGATCCTGAAGCACTACCAACTGGTCTTGAGTGTCGGGCACGATGAGTACTGGTCGGCGGCGATGCGCGACCATCTTGAAAACTATATCGTTGACGGCGGAAATGTGGCTTTCCTGAGCGGCAACACGTGCTGCTGGCAGGTCCGCAGCGAAGACAAAGGTCGAGCGCTCACCTGCTGGAAGCAGTGGTACAACGTCGACCCGCTCTTTCGAACGAGCGACCACAAACTCCTCAGTACGGCCTGGAGCCACCATCTTGTCGACCGGCCGGAAAATGAACTGACGGGTGTGGGATTCCTGTGGGGTGGTTATCACCGCAGTCATGGACAATTCATGGACGGACCAGCCTCATTCAAAGTACATCGGCCGGATCACTGGCTGTTCGAAGGCACCGATCTGGAACGAGACGCGAGATTTGGGGGTCAAGACACGATTGTTGGCTATGAGTGTGACGGTTGTGAAATGACCTGGAAAGACGGGCTGCCGTTCGCAACGCACAGCGACGGAACTCCGGAATCGTTTATTGTTCTGGCCAGTTGTCCGGCGTGCTGGGCCCCGGGCGACAGCATTTGGTATGACAAGTTCCCTAAAGACCGAATCGGAGCTGCCGTCCTCGGCACATACACGCAGGGCGGCACGGTCGTGACAACGGGCACCACAGACTGGTCTCACGGACTCAAAGGCAACGACCCGGTTGTCATTCGCATCACCCGCAATATCCTCGATCGTCTCTCCAGGTAGCCGCGGCACTTCGTTTGGAAGGGCACGGCGTCGGCCGTATTCATGGAACCTTGTCCTCGGGTCAACTCAGCCGGCGCAGCGTGCTGAATTGATGTTCGTCGCATGGAAGCCGCTTGTGGAATCCGAGGGAAGCCAAACATTTTCCTTGCGGAAGGTGTCGTGTTCAGGACCAGCTGACACCTGAATTTGGTGGCACCCGGAGATCCTCAATCGAAGGCACCCATCCTTCGACAAGTGAGACCCGGTCGGCCACAATCGGATTTGGGCAGTCCGCGTTCGTTTTCCACCATGGGGGTTCTTCATGTTGAATGGTCGTGCAGTCGTTTTCCTCACACTGATTTCTGCTGCAGTCGCTCCCGTGCCTGCAGGTGATTCCTGGCCGGAATGGCGGGGAGCGACAGGCCAGGGAGTCTCCCATGTGACCGACCTTCCGGTCACGTGGGGCGAAGACGAGAACATTGCATGGAAGACCGCGATTCGAGGACGAGGCTGGTCTTCTCCTGTCATTGCTGACGGCAAAGTCTGGGTGACCACGGCGACTCACGTGCCCGCGTCAGCAGCGGAAGCCGCCGAACGCCGCAAGCGAAGTACGAATTCGTTGCCAATGCTGGTTTCGAATTCTGCCACCATGTTCGTCGTCTGTCTGGACATAAAGACCGGCGAGGTTCTTTATGAAAAGGAACTCCTGTCAGCAACACATCCTGAGATGATCTACATCGACAACAGCTATGCGACTCCTACACCGATCGTTCGCGGCGGACATTTGTATTGTCACTTCGGGCCGTACGGCATTCTTTCCCTGGACATCGCAACTTCGGAGATTGTCTGGACGAACCGCACCCTGACCGTGGATCATGAAAACGGCCCTGGCGGCTCACCGACGCTTTGGAACGATCTGTTGATTGTTCACTGTGACGGGATCGATGAGCAGTACATCGTGGCGATCGACAGGCACACCGGCGACGAAGTATGGAAGTCACCCAGATCGGGAAAACTCCACGACAATGTACAGATGCGTAAATCGTATTCGACGCCACTGGTGATTGATGTAAGGGGACAGCCACAAGTCATCTCGGCCGCCGCCGACTGGGTCTATGGATATGAACCAACAGACGGACGGGAGCTGTGGAAAATGCCCTATGGTGAACTGGGATTCTCCAATGCCGCGCGACCAGTCGCCGGCCACGGACTGGTCTATATCTGTACCGGATACATGCAATCTCAACTGCTGGCGATTCGCCCGGGCAACGCAACCGGACACCAGCCCGAGCTGGTTTGGAGGTTTACAAAGCAGGTCCCCGCGGTCTCCAGCCCGTTGCTCTTTGGAAATGAACTGTACATGGTTTCCGACCGGGGCATCGCGACGTGTCTTGACGCCAGATCCGGCGAGCTGCTCTGGAAAGAGCGCATCGGAAAGAATTACTGGGCGTCACCCATGCTGGCCGACGGCCGCATCCACTTTTTCGATCGAAACAGCACGACCACGGTCATCCAGCCAGGCAGGACGTTTCAGCAACTTGCCGTCAATCGACTCGCGAGCGAACAACTGGCAACGGCAGCTGCGGTGAATGGCTCGCTGCTGATTCGTACGGCGGAAGCGATGTACTGCCTGCGCGACCGATAGGAACCTGCTGATATGCTCGCCGCAACTGCTCCTGATCACAAATCAGCTGTCGTCACTTTGAACTCGAACAGGAAACGATCGGTTTCGTAACTCGTAAAGCTGTATTTGATGTAAGGATTGCTCGAGTAATCACTGTCGCGAATTGAATGTAGCCATCACGCTCCGCCGTGATGATCAGCAGGCAAAACAGGACAGTTATTACTCGAACGGTCCTAACCGCCCGCTTCCAGCACCCGCAGCAGCCTGGGGGGCTCCCTTGATCGCCGTGACAACTTCCGCCTTCATTCTGTCTTCAAGGGGAGTTCCTGGTTCGATGTCTTCATCGTCAATCGTGGCGTAAACAGTCAAGGTATTAAGGTCAATAGACGGGACCGATTCGCCAAATCCATCGCTACCAGAGGCATCTGACAATGAGCCTGTTCCTGCGAAAAAGAGTCGATTCGTTCGGAAACGCAATTCGCGGGGTCAGCCACCTGGTCCGCACCGAGGTTCACGCGCAAATCCATCTGGTGTGTTCAGCGGTCGTCGTCGCATGTGCGGCAGCCTTTTCGATTTCTGCGGTGGAATGGTGTCTGGTGATTTTGGCCATCGGGCTGGTCTGGGCTGCTGAAGCGGTCAACACAGCCATCGAAAAAGTCGTCGACCTGGCCAGTCCGGGAAAAGATTCAATCGCCGGACAGGCCAAGGATCTGGCCGCTGGAGCAGTCCTGCTGGCCGCAGCGGCCGCGGTCGCGGTCGGCCTTTTCGTGTTCGTGCCGCGGATCGTGCTATTCCTGCAGACCGGCGCGGTGCTCCCGGTCCACTGAGTTTTCAGCCCGGTGCGCTGCAAACTTGTCCAGGCATTTGGCTTGCCAGCCGCAATTTGGGAAGTCAGGGTGCACTGTCAACGACTTCGAGAGACCAGACCCTGCGACTCCCGTGAAAATCAGAGCTGATCCTGTCAATATATATGAGTGAGCTGTTGCGCCCGAAAATCGGCCGCCGCAGCAGCGACCTTGCCAGAAACACAATTCCCGGGTTCGCCGATGTCTGAATTCACTCTTCCGGCGATACCCCATTGAACAATCGACGACCTCCATTGAACGCGTCAGGAAAACAAACATGGCGAATGATCCTTATGCCGCCTGCATTTGCGGGAGTGGTAAGAAGCTCAAGTTCTGCTGCCAGGATATTTTGGCAGACATGCAGCGGATTGAGCAGCTGCGTGACAATCAGCCGGACGTGGCTGAACAGCATTTGCGAGCACTCTACGAGTCCCATCCGCACAAGGATGTCCTGGTCATCGAGCTGGCCGGACTGGTCCAGGAACTGGGAGAGTATGACGAAGCGCGCGAACTGTGCATCGACTTTCTGCGCCGGCACAAGGATGAAATTCGTGTCATCGTTCTGTTGTCTGACCTGATGATGCAGACGGAAGGATTCGAGGGTGCGCGCCGGTTAATTCATCGAGCGATCCAGCTTGCTCAACCAGTTCACTACCAGGGCATTTCCATGCTCCTTGCGTCGGTCTCGGACGAGCTGTTCCGCTCAGGAAACCCGGCCGGCGCGTACGCTCACCTCAGACGATCGATTCAGTTCGCCCCGGACGAACTGCGGTCCTCGTTAATGATGATGCTCAGCAACTGGACCACAAGAATCTCCGAGTACTTTCCGCTGCTGGGCAGTCTGGAACTGCTGGCGCCCGAAGTCGGTGAGGAACGGCGCGAGGTCGAACAAAAAGCGCAGCGACTGAGTGACCTGGGGTGCTGGGAACCGTCAGCCATTCTCTACTCAAGGCTGCTTAAGGAGGAACCCAATAACGGTCCTCTCTGGTACAACCTCGGGCTGTTCTACCTTTGGGACGACCGCATTTCTCAGGCAGCTGCCGCGCTTCATCAATCAGCGACCCTGCTGGACGACTTTGACACGGCGGTCAATGCCGAATCCCTTGCAGTGCTGCTCGATCTGGAGGTTTCAGACGACCGTGTCTGTACGCTGGAAAGTTCCCAAAGAATCAAAAGACCGCGCGAATTGAGTTCGCGGCTGCAGGAAAACAATCGCTTCCGACTGGCCACACCGGAGTCGCAGCTGGACAGCACGGAAATGTCACAACAACAACTGCGCATCCTTGCAGATGTCCCTCGTGCGGATGACGGCGGTCAGGAGGAACTGGGGGCCGTCATCATTACGGCCAATTTTGACAACGAATCGGACCACCATGTCGTCACCGTGACTGCAGCGGAACCATTACTGGACGACGCCTGGTCTGTCGTGCGCGCGGCTGCAGGAGACTGCCTGGATGACGATCAGGAATCAACAAGACCGTCCATCGCCTCTTCAGTCCCGTCCTGGTTTGTGGATTTTGACTGGAACGTCTATTTCGAGCCTGCATTGCCAACCAAAAAACTGAGAGCTGCCGTCGACGAGCGTGTCGCTGCTGCAACCGACGCATGGCTGAAGCGACCGCAGTCTCACCTGAACGGGCAATCTCCCCAGGAGGCTTCAAAAGACCCAAATCTCAGGATCCAGACTGCCGCAACCGTGGTCGTGCTGTATTCGCTCGGGCAACGGCTCAATCACGAAATTCGGCTGATGGAGTTGCGGGAACGTTTGAACATTCCTGCGCCCTCAACAAGCAAGATCGATCCGGAACAGCCAATTGAAAGTGTTCCGCTCCTGCACTACTGGCAATTGTCACTCGGCGATCTGACAGACAGTCAACTATCGCAGCTGGCCAATCGCATCGGACTCATTCGCGATGTCGATCTGCTCGAGAAGGTGGTTGAAGAATTGTTCCGGCGACCACAGGCCCTGGAGGAATACTCGCCCCGTCGAGCACATATGATGCAGGCACTGGTCGCGCGATTCCGGAATCGAGTCGACGACATGGCAAAGTCATTTGAAGCTGCCAGACAAGCAGCTCTGGAAGGTCCGGATAACTTCCAGTCTCGGCTGGAGCTGGACCTCAAGGAACTGACGTTCCGGCTGGATGACCCGGAGGATCCCGGAATTCGGCAGTTACTCCGTTCCATGCGTGATCAGTATTTTCAGAAGGTTCCGGAAATCGCGGAGGCCGTGCGGCAGGAGCTTGTGCGAACCGGCTGCGAACAATTCATGTCGGAACTCGAGCTGCCCATCATTATGACTGCTGGTTCGGAGGCCCAGCCACAAACGTCCGGCAAACTGTGGCTCCCTGGACAGGACTAAGTATGCCGCTGAAAGCCTTGCCGCCGGATGACATGTTTCCTGACGACGAGTCCATTATGCGGCGCGCTCTTCTGATCGCTCAGCAGGGACGAGGAGGCGCGGAACCCAATCCGCTGGTCGGAGCTGTGATCGTTGATCAGCAACGTCGTTTCATTGCCGAGGGCTGGCATGCACAATTTGGATCCTGTCACGCTGAAATCGCCGCCATCCAGGCAGCTCAAACGACGTCAGGAGCTCGTCTGTTTGTCACGCTGGAACCATGCAGTCATCATGGCAGGACGGCCCCCTGTGCCGACGCCGTAATTGCCGCCGGTTTCGCGGAAGTCGTGGTTGGCTGCATCGACCCGGCCCTGCACGTATCCGGCCGTGGAATCGCACGGTTGATGGATTCTGACATTTCTGTGGTGACCGGCCTTTGTCAGGCCGAGGCGCAAGAGCTGATCGCTCCATTTTCGATGCTGCAGCTGAACAGGCGACCGTGGGTCCATGCCAAGTGGGCCATGACACTCGACGGTCGTGTGGCCGCGTCGTCAGGGCATTCAAAATGGATCACCGGTGAGCAATCACGGCAGGAGGTCCATCAACTGCGTGGCGTCATGGATGCAATCATCACGGGAGCCGGCACGGTTCGGTCCGACGACCCCGAGCTGACGGCGCGACCCGCCGGTCAGCGAAAAGCGACTCGCGTCGTACTGGACACAGGAGGAAACAGCATTCATGAAAAATCACGTTTGGTAAAAACACTGGCAGCCGCCCCGTTGATGATCTGCCTGGCCGACAACCAGCCGGCCGCTGCCGCTGAGAGACTCCGCAATCTGGGTGCTGAAGTCCTGCCGCTGCCGCTGACCGATCAGGGGCAACTTTGTGTGCGCTCACTGATGCAGGAACTCGGACGCCGCAACATGGCGCATGTGCTGCTCGAAGCAGGACCACGAGTGATTGGATCGTTCTTCGATGAGCGGCTGATTGATGAGGTGCACGCATTCATTTCCCCCAAAATCGTCGGCGGCGAGGATGCCCTGGCACCGATCGGAGGAACCGGACTCAAGTCTGTCCCGATGCTGTCGAGTCTCGGAAAAACACATGTCCGGCGATTCGAAGACGACATCCTGATCCACGGGCGAATCAATCGTGCGGAATTGTCAGAATGTGAACGAAACCACAGCCCTGAACAGCCGCCCGGTTAAACTGAGTTGTCCAATTTCACGGCCCGAGACCCGCTCGACGGAATTCCGGGATCCTGGGTCGTCATTCGTTCTTTTTGCAGGCTTAAGTGACGGAGGCATTGTCATGTCGCGGGCGCCATTCTGGTATCGGACGGCAGGCTTCACGGCCTGGACACTGTTGGTTTTGGCTGCATTGAAGAGCGAACCGTTGACGCAGCGGCTGATCGGCCACCAGCACTCAATAACAGGTTATTGGTGTGGAGCGTGGGGATGCATTGCATCTTTGCCCAGGCTGCTGGCCTGGCAGGTTCCAGCTGCTCTGGTGCTGGTTCCGACGGCATGGATCGCCACCAGGCATGTTCCACCGTTCAGACGCCATGCAGGATTGCTGGCACTCGTGACAGGAGGGGGAACGATCCTGTGGCTGATTGCCCAGGCCGCTGACTCATGGAATCGCGGTCAGATCCTGAGCGCTGCAGATTTGGGCAGGTTTCTCGTGTTCTCGAGCATCGCCGGGACCACCGTCGCGACCCCCGCGCTCCTGGCTTTTCTGACCATTTTATTTGCCCGAGGACAAGTTCCGGAGCTACGGTCGAATTCGGACGGTGGAGCCGCGACCAAGCAACGCGAAGACTTCGGCAATGTCGTCGTCACGCATGTGGACGCAGCCACGTGACCGAGCTGTCCCGATCGACTGAGGATCGATCGTGCCATGAATGCCAATGTGATCGCCCAGACCGATCCAGTATTCGCCAAGAGGATTCAGTGGATCATCTTTGTCAACCCGGCCGCCGTCCGGATCGTACCACGTGGGATTTTCAATCTTTTCCTGGACCGTAAACTCGCCAATCGGCGTTTTGTCACCGGCTCCAGTGCCGATCTGATAACGATGGACGAAATAACCGTGCGCGTGGATTGTCAATTCGAAACGACTCAGGTCGACGATTGCTGAAAACGGACCACGCATCACCTTGAGCTCCTGTCCGGCCTGCAACTCGCTCGGACTGATGCGATTGAGCTGCGCCAGATACTGCCAGGGAATCTGATACCTCTGACCAATGGATTCGAGCGTATCACCAGGCTCTACCAGATAAGG
>JBDOMX010000467.1:6877-10622 GCA_039831615.1 Planctomycetaceae bacterium | reverse complement strand
GGGAAAGTCAAGTATCTCGTCGTCCGCACCCAATTCAACCAGCAGATCAAAGGTCGCGGAAAGGACTTCCTCCGGTCGGCAATCGGGGCGATCAATCTTGTTGATGACGACCATGAGTTCCAGACCGCATTCAAGCGCTTTCTGCAGCACATACCGAGTTTGCGGCCGCGGTCCCTCAAAGGCATCGACGAGCAGCAATGCTCCATCAGCCATCTGCAGGACCCGTTCCACTTCACCGCCGAAATCCGCGTGCCCCGGTGTGTCAATAATGTTGACCCGCACGCCTTCGTACATCATGGCGATGTTCTTGGCGAGAATCGTGATTCCGCGTTCACGTTCGAGTTCGTTTGAATCCAGAATGCATTCCTGCTGTTTCTGGTTCTCTCGAAACATGCCGCTCTGATGGATCAGACAATCAACCAGTGAGGTTTTGCCATGGTCGACATGAGCAATGATCGCAATATTTCGGATGTCATCTCGACGAGTTGTCGATAATTTCGCGGGCACGGCTGTCTCTGACGAAACGGGCATGGCGATAAATGTCGCAGAAGGGAACAGGGAGAGGAGTAATCGCTGAGTTTCCTCGACAGAGCCTCAGGCCGGAAGGTGCGGGATCCTAACAGACATGACGGGCCATCGCGCAGAGGGGTTTCCGAATTCAGTGCGAATTCCCACCGATCGCACAAAGGAACCAAACCACGCTGTTTCAACGGACTTCTCACGACATCTTGTGTGCGCTTTGTCCCGTGATAGCTTGATTTCGACGCTCGACACGACAAACTTCCGCCACGGGGTGGACGCAGATCCCTGGACATGGACTGACTCCTCCCGGACCGTCACTGCGTCGGTCCGGAGATTCACGGTCAGCAGACGTGTTGCCGGGCAGGGTCGCGTGGAATGACTGAGCCAACAACGTGCATCGCGGGAATTCCTGTTTTGCCACTGGCACTCTCAATCGGACGGAACATATCATCATGGAACGGGACGAAGTTCTCAAAGTCGCCTCTCTGGCCAGACTCGCATTGAGTGATCAGGAAATCGACGAATTCGGCCGACAGCTAACCCAGATCCTCAGTTACGTGGAAACGCTTGATGAGGTCGATGTGGAACGCACTGATCCGATGCTCCACGCTGTCGACGCTCAGAATGTCTTCCGGAATGACGTGCAACAAAAGTCGCTGACTCGCGAGGCAGCGCTGTCGAACGCACCCGCCACTGATGGCCGATTCTTTTTGGTCCCTCAGATCCTTGACCAGAAGGACGCCTGACGGCTGTCCTGCCTGCCACATCCGTCTCTGCCGTGCGGAACCTTTCATCATGGCCGCTGATCCATTCCTGACTCTCTCCACCCCGGAACTGCTGACACGCCTCAGCAGTGGCGAACTGACATCGCGTCAGCTGGTCGAATCGTGTCTGGAGCAGATTCAACTGCAGAATCCAGTGTTGAACGCATTCGTCCACGTCGACGGGCAGAACGCACTGATACGAGCTGACCGGATTGATGATCGCCGTCGGCGGGGTGTATCGCTCGGGATTCTGGGTGGTTTACCGTTGGGCATCAAAGACAATCTGTGCCGCACGGACATGCTCACAACATGTGGCAGTCGGATGCTCGAATCGTTCCGCGCCCCATATGATGCGCATGTGGTCGAACGAATCGAAGCTGAGGATGGCATCATTCTTGGCTCGACCAATATGGATGAGTTTGCCATGGGCTCATCGACGGAAACATCGGTGTATGGTCCTTCACGCAACCCGGCGAATTCAGCTCACAGTGCGGGAGGGTCCAGTGGGGGATCAGCGGTCGCCGTCGCGTCAGGCATGGTGCCGCTGGCGCTCGGCTCAGACACCGGCGGGTCCATCCGACAACCGGCAGCGTTCTGTGGCTGCCTGGGGCTCAAGCCAACCTACGGTCGTGTCTCGCGCTATGGTCTGGTAGCGTTCGCCAGCTCGCTCGATCAGATCGGCCCCTTTGCGCGGGACGCTGCGGGCGCAGCGCTGTTGCTCGAAACGATCGCCGGGCAAGACCTGCGAGATTCCACGTCCCTTGAACGTCCCGTACCCGCCTATTCGGACCAGCTCCGTGAGTCAGTGCGGGGGTTGCGAATTGGAATAGTCGATGCACACTTCGGAGAAGGGCTTGATTCTGAAGTCGCGGCATCTGTGAGAGCAACCATCAGTGCACTGGAGAATCTTGGAGCGACCACCTGTTCGGTCACGCTGCCGCACGCAAAATACAGCGTGGCTGCGTACTACCTGATTGCCCCCAGTGAAGCTTCCAGCAATCTGGCACGGTACGATGGAGTGCACTACGGACGTCGGGCTGAGCAGTTCAACGACCTGGTCGATATGTATTGCCGCAGCCGAGGTGAGGGATTCGGAGCGGAGGTTAAACGACGGATCATGCTGGGCACGTACGCACTGTCAGCAGGCTACTACGATGCGTATTACCTCAAAGCGCTCAAGGTTCGTCGTCGAATTCGAGAAGACTTCGACGCTGCCTTTAAAACCGTTGATGTGATTGCCGGTCCCGTCAGCCCCACACCCGCATTTCCGATCGGGGAAAAAGCCGACGACCCTCTGGCGATGTACCTGAACGACATCTACACGATCAGCGCTAACCTTGCCGGAATACCGGGGATCTCCGTACCAACAGGAGTGGCCGATTCCGGTCTGCCACTCGCCATTCAGTTTCAATCTCCGTTGTTTCAGGAGGTGCGGCTGTTGCAGCTCGCGGCTGCCGTGGAATCGATCCGCCGGTCGTCCTCGCTGCCGACAGCTTGACTCGACTGCCTGACGTCGGGATGAGTGCTGGCAGCTGGCCAACCGACAGCAGGCAAAGCTCCGGCTCTACTGTTGTGACTTCACCGGGTCCCACTGAGCAACCTGACCGCCTGCGGGAACGACGTACAATTCGACTCGACGGTTGCGCTGTCGAGCTGCGTCGTCGGTACTGGTTTCCAGTGGCTGGAATTTTGCGTAACCCATGGCGGCCAGCTGTTCTTCGTCCATTCCCAGTTTGATGAGTTCCACGATGACGGCGTCGGCGCGGTCCGTTGACAGGTGCCAGTTGGTGGCATGCTTTGCTGCCGTTGCTCCATGAGCAATCCGCAGATCGTCCGTGTGGCCCACGATCAGAATACGGTTGCCGTCGGCGTCGGAATTCCTGACCGACGACACGAATTCTTTCAGCAGGGGAATCGTTTCCGGACGGATCACTGCTTTGCCAAGATCAAACTGAATATCGGCGTTGAACTTGTAGAGGCCGGTGACAGGATCAAACTGGAATCCGGGGATGCTGGATCCGAAATTGGTGAGGATCGAATCGTCATACGGTGTTTCCATCGCACGCGCATAGCGGTCTTTCAGCTCGGCGCGTTCTGTCAGCAGGTTTTCGACACGTTCGTTTGCTGTCGTCAGTTGTCCATCGGTTGCTGCGAGCGTCTGACCGAGTGCCTGATGTTCTGCCTGCAGCCCGGCGATCACTTGTCCGGCTCCCGCGTGCGCTGCCTGCAAATCCTGCGTTTGAGCATACAACTCCTGGGCCCTGAGTTGCGATGCTGTCAACTCATCTGCGGGCACATACTGTTGCTGCAAGGCGCATCCTGAGGCGGTGCTCAGGGCAAGAAGGACAAACACACGGCAGGATTGATGGAGCATAGAGGTGACCCAGACACGTGGGATCAATCGAATTGAATTCGGTCCGGACTCATGAATTGAATCCAGTTCGAACCAGGAAGGACAC
>JBDOMX010000467.1:0-6867 GCA_039831615.1 Planctomycetaceae bacterium | reverse complement strand
ATAAATTGCCAGGTCGAGTGCACAAACACGCGTTTGAGCCGAATTCACGATCTGAGCACCGATTCCCCAACGCCTGATCGTTCCATGCCCCTCACAACCGCAAAACCTGCCGAAAAGACACCACGAACTGACCATTCCGGACACAACACCATGAGCGAGATCCAGCGGATTTCGCCGGATGCACGAAAACCGCGAAGGCCGAACAATCCCACCGGCTGATTGCATCCCATTTCAGCCTTCGCCAGGATGCTCGCGCAGTGCGAGCTCGTCCAGCACACTCCGATTCTGTTTCTGTACGGATCCCAACGACGATGGCACAATCCACAGCCGACCTTCCCGAACCTCTCGACGTGATCGCCGTCGGCGCCCATCCGGACGATGTGGAGATTGCCTGTGGCGGCACACTTGCTCGCATGGTTGGACAGGGCCTTCGAGTCGGAATCGTCGATCTGACCGACGGAGAACCAACTCCGCTCAGCCCCGGGCCTGAAGTCCGACTACAGGAAGCAGCTGCTGCCGCCATGGCCCTGGGGGTCCATGTTCGAAAAACCCTCGCACTACCCAATCGTCGGCTCTTTGATTCGTTCGAAGCCCGAGTCGAGTTGGCGAAGGTGTTTCGTCGCTACCGGCCTCGGTTGGTTCTGGGGATTGGTGACAAGACACCGATGGCGTCCCCGGATCACTGGCAGGCCATGCAGATCACCGACGCGGCCGTATTTTACTCACGTCTCACAAAGTGGGACGAGACCTTCGAAAACCTGCCGGTTCATCGAATTCAGCGACAGATTTGGTATCCTCTGGGGCTCCAGAACCTCAGTCTGCCGGAAGGAGGCGGACAGTTCGTGTCAGATATCTCAGATACGCTTGAGGCCAAGATTGCAGCAATTCGGTGTTATAAGACTCAGTTTCCTCCGGATAAGCAGCGCGTGTTTCAGTTAGTCGAAAATCAGAATCGATTGCTCGGCACCACAGCCGGGTTCGACGCAGGTGAAATGTTGATTTGTACGACAACTCTTGGGCTGACGGATGTATTTGGTACGCTCTGCGGACTCCGGGGCGGAAACCAAGTTTAACGCCGACAACGAACGGCACCATCGAAGCGACGTGACAGCAGATCGAAACGGTCGTTGTTGCGACAGAATTCTCGGCAGCTCAGATCGGTTTACAGGCACTCACATGGTTTCCATTCGGTCCGGACAGGTCAGCATCACCGGCAACTATCGTGAAAACAACGAAGACAGCCTGGTTGTCGATGAGTCATCACGCTACTTCATCGTTGCCGATGGCATGGGCGGTCAGAATGCCGGTGAAAAAGCGAGTCAGCTGGCAGTCGAATTAATTTCTCAGCAGTTAGACAGCAGACTGAATTTCGGATCCGGCAAGTCGAGTGACGTCGTGGAGACGATCGACGCAGCTGTGGAATATGCCAACTCAGAAATCATGGCGCTGAGCGAGCTCGACCCGTCCGTTCGCAACATGGGAACGACCCTGGTATTCCTCGTGTGCGTGGGTGGTCAGTTCTATGTCGGTGGTGTCGGTGACAGTCGAGTTTATCAAATGCGCAGCGACAGCCTGGTCCAGCAGACAACGGATCACTCACTGACTCAGGCCCTGCTCGATGCCGGAACAATTACTCCGGAAGAAGCCGAGAGTCACCGCTACAAGAACGTCCTGTATCGCTACCTCGGCACACGAGATGGAGCCGCTGGAACTGACGCGAAAGAGATCCATCCGGCGGCTGGCGATCGATTCCTGTTGTGCAGCGACGGAGTGACAGACGGCATCAAAGACGCCACGATCCAGAAGCTGCTCAATTCTGCTGACGATCCACAGGAAATTGCCAGAGCCCTCGTCGATGGAGCACTGGAAGGCGGTTCGCGCGACAATATCAGTTGCATCGTCCTGATTGTGGACTGACGAATTCGTGTCCGTCAGTCGGGCGGTCATCGCCGGATCAAGACACGCCATCAAACAGCACGGCCCCGGACAATGGTCCAGGGCCGTGCTTCGATCGAGCGTTTGATTCCTGACCAGGATCAGTTCCCGAGGTTCTGGCGTGGGGCGATCAGAATTTGATGAGGGACATGCAGCGGCCGTTCCGGTTCACCTGGCACGATGTTCCGGCCGGCAACCGAGTGGTGTATTCCGGCAGATTGCGTGGCGGCGTTGCCTCGCCACTGAGGCGGTTCCACGATGACCCGTGGCTCGCCGGATTCGGATGGAAAGTAGCCTTTGGACGGCTGGCTGGCCGAGATTCCGGTAAACGGTGAGGGGAGGATTGCCTGCGGCGGTGCAGGGATCGGCGCCGGGGCAGCTGGCACAGCTGACTGTGCCGGTTCTGGTTCCTGCTCGGGTGCAGCGTCCAGCTCGTCGACGTCTTCGAAAAAGGGATTCGCGAGTCGTTCCGCGAGGCTGGGCTGGTGCACCTCAGCGCGCTCTTCCACATTCTCGATACCGAAGTTCATCCAGTCGGCGCATCCATCATTCTCCGGGACGCATCTGGGAGCACATTCGGTTTTTTCACCACACACGTTGTCTCCGCACACGTCCTCAACCGTTTCGCAGCATTCGTCTTCACCACAAACGCTGCGTCCGAACAGTCGGAAGTGGTTTCCTCCACGAAGACAGTCGAACAATCTGCGTTTGGGACGGGGGCCACACGATTCTGCACACGCTCCGGCGTCGCAGTTGACGAAGTCATCGGTTTCACTGCCGAGGCACCCACCTGAAACACAGGGGGCCTCACGACAGGACGAGTCGACGCAGTTGCTGTCGCCAGCTACAGGACCACAACCACGACCGGATGATCCGCGTTTGCCGAACCTGCGAAGAAATCCAACACTCTTAATTTTGGTATGTGACACACCATAGGCTGGAGGAGCCGGGGGTGGTGGCACTGGAGTGTCGCGCGAATTAAAATCCGGTTGCGGATCATAATCACGAGAAGGTCCTGCACTCGTCCTGTCAGGGTTTCGAAACCACTGAGGACCAGAAGTGCTTGTGGTACCACATCCGGCAAGCACGGACACAGTCAACAGGAAGACGACGTGTTGATGAGCAGGTCGCATGATGAATCCCTTCTGCGACACGAAGCGAGCGCGTTTCGCAGACGAACGACGTTCGAAGAAACACGAGCAGGGCATCCTGCCAGATTTCTGTTTCGACACAAAAACCGAGTTGTCAACGGGGGATTCGGCATAACCAGCCATTCCAGGACCAAGCCGCGTCAATTCTGCCTGCCGTAGCAGAAGCTCTCTTCAGTCGAGAGTTCCCGGTCAGGCAAGCGGAACGGTCCATGGCTGACTTTTCTGCCTGACCACTGCCCGTCTCACCACGTGGCTGGCGGGTCGGGCTGTTGCCAGATACTCATCCCGCCATCCACAAACAACATCTGTCCGTGAATGTGAGCCGCCGCGTCACTGAGCAGAAACACGGTCGCTCCTGCGCAGGAGTCCGGACCCGGGACCGTCCCGTTGGGAGTGTGCAGTTCCATCCAGCGGCGATCAGAATCGATGTCCAGGGCAGGGGCCGTCAATGGTGTTCGTATCAGTCCGGGGGCCACTCCGTTGACTCTGATCCCGTGCGGAGCCAGCGAAACGCTCAACGACCGCACCATTGCTTCAACGGCCCCCTTCGACGTGTCATAGGCCACATGGACCGGTTCCGACAGCCGACCGTTGATTGAGCCCGTGAGCACAACGCGACCGGCCATGTGGTGTTCGACCCAATGGCGAGCGAACTCCTGGACCAATACAAACTGACTGGCGACGTTGAGTTCCATCGTTGCCTGAAATGTTTCGAACGGCATCTCCAAAAACGGGCGGTCAATATACGTGCCCGCATTGCAGACCAACAGGTTCGTGCGAGGCTCTTCGGTGATCGCAGCCAGCGCAAGACTGCGGGCAGAGTCCGGCAATTCCCTGCTGAGATCTGAATACAGGATTCGACCGACTGCGGCATCGTTCCGGTCCTCGGGTCGACCATGCCGAATGACTGCCGCTCCCGCCGCTTCGATGGCTGTTGCCATGGCAGCACCGATGCCCTGCGTACTGCCAGTGACCAGACCAAAGCAATTCTGCAGACATTCGGACACCGCAGTTCTCCTCGGAGCAGCAACAGAGAGAAGCCCGGCTTTGCCATGAAAACCGAGCTTCTGAACCTTCCGACAATCCTCGTCGAATGTCTACTGCAGCTCGGCATAAAGCCAGCCATCCTGGCCGCTGACACGGATCGTCTGCAGTTCGATGTTCTTCGTGTCGGATGCCGCGACGCTGACGTGCCCATCAACTTTTCGTTCAGGCAGCCGAGCCATCAGAATACGCCGAATCTGATTGGCGATCCCGGCTCTCCTCAACGCACTGACAGGTTCAAGGGCGGTCGCTCGAATGTCGGTCAGCTTTTCAGGAGGCGACAGCAGGATGTCTGATCCGACAATACTGATTCCAATCGGAACTTCGATTCTGTGCCGCGGCAAATCGTCCTGACCTTCTTCAACGAGTTTGACCTGGAGAATCAGCACAATTGCATCGTCCTCGATTCGCACACGGACAGGATCGTTTTCTTCGAAGATAAACGTCGCGGGCGGCCTCGTTTCGGACTCAGCTGACGCGTCGGTGGGGACAGGAAGGACGTTTTGGCCGTCACCAATATTGATCTCACGTTGCAGCAAATCACTCAGTGACTTGCTGATTTCGTCGGCGAACTCGTCCTCGCCGATGGATCGACCACCCAATTCCAGTCCGTCAATCAGGTTATTGATGGCCGTTTCATGAAGCTGAATCGCCACCCCACGACGAGGCAGTGGACCGAACTGCTGAGCCGTCCCGCCGAGACGAGCTGTCCCCATGATGCGGGAACTCACTCCGAGATGTGATTCGCTGGACCGCGATGAAAACGATTCCGGACCGACACCTTTGGCCTTGAGCCCTCTGAACAGGTCATCCTGAATCGACGCGTTGGCTTCAGCAAATCGTTGATTGGCCTCTCTGACAAATTCCGGCAAGGCCTGGTCGGCGATCTTTCTGGCAGCAATGTATTCTGACTGGGCACGTTTCTCCTGAACCTTGCTGCGCGCAATCTTGCGGGCCAACGGACCAAGCAGCGGCCATCCATCATAGTCGGTTTTCACGCCAACCGTTTGGTTGTTGGTGTTGACATCGATCCTGGGCTGGCCAGTGGTGAGAAATTCGCCATCAAAGTAGACGGGGGAATCGATCAGAAATGTGTGACTGCCTCGCGTGAAAATCGTAGCTGGCTTACTGCGTCCCCGGGTGTTTGAAGATGTTTGCCCATTCAACTTTAACAGGAAATGCCCGTTGCCCGTTGAACGCTTGATGTCAGCCGAGACGGTTGCATTCGTAACCTGTGATCCAGTGACCCAGGCCCCCAGGATACATTCAGCGATCGTGCCATTTCGAGTACGGTAGTCACTGACAAATCGAGACAACATGTGTTCCGACAGCGTGACGTGCATATTGTGATTGAAGTAATGAGTCATGAAGACAGGACGCATGACGGTCATCACCTCTGAGTTCTCTCTCAGTTGCAGCCACGAGGACCGTACAGTATCCGCGTCGGCTTCACTGCATGTATCTTCGAACCGATTGGCTGCCGCCACGATCGTACGAACCGCAGCCCGATCTTCGTCTGAAAGCGATTCAATCCGTTCGGCCTGGACGCCTGCTGAAATCAGCTCCACACGTCGGCTCACCGACAATCGTAGATTGCTGAGTGCCTCATCGCGGAGGAGCTCTCGCACCTGATCTGCCGCCGCGAGGCGCTCATCGGGGCCCAGCTCAGCGTTGTAGAGGGAACCGATGGCCGCAGAAAGTTCTTCAGCGGTTGCGTCCGGCAGGCTCTGAGTCAGTGACCGCCGTTGAAACTCGCGTGGCGGACTGAGCGATTGGTCTGTCGCATCGGCGCCAGTGACCGACTGCGTCGCGTCCAGACAGAACGCCGCCGCGATCAAGAGGGCAACGCGACGACATGTGCGACGAAACTCGTACTTTTGGGGACAGATCATGTGACTCTCCATCGGACAATGCTCCGAATTATTCATCGGACGATGAAAACGGTCGGGGCGTGCAAATCAGGCGATCGCTCAAACACGACGCAAGCTTCCGCAACTCCCTGCAAGACTGACTCGCGATCATTCGCCGCACATTACCGAACAGATACAGCTTGTTCAATCTACACAAACACCCTTCCTTCTACCGTCAGACGTTCGACCGTCGGATGTTCGCGTATCAGCGCTGGATCGATTTTCAGTTGCCCGCGCCGGACGTGGATGATATGCGGCAACCCAACGCCGAAATCCGCAGTTGATGTCGCCGCGAATTCATTGATTCCAGCGTTCGCGTCTGAGGAATTCCACGGACCAATTTGAAGCGACGTTTTCGCCAATCGCAGCAAACCGCTGAGTGTCGCTGCAGCCATCGTCTGCACCGGCGGCGGCCCGCATCGTCGTCTGCAGTCCAGAATCGGCAGAACGTGCGTGTCTATGGGGATTGCAGGTGTTGGATCTGCGATCTTTCTTCTATGCCTTCGGAATACCTGTTACCCATATCTGAGAAAGACGAAAAAATAGTAAACCTTCAGTCCTCGTTCAATTCTTAGCGCAGCGGTGAAGAAATTGCCGACCCAAATTCTTTCCAACGATTTTTGAAATGATCTGAACGAACGATCTCGTTGGGCCAACCAACCGACAGGAGACGCCACGGTGGATCTACTCCTGGCACTCATCCTGATTACATTGACTTCATTCTGGGCGATGATCGTCGGCATCCGACTTGGCCAGACGGCGTCAAACAGGTTGCAGCTCATCATCCAGCTTCTGGTGGTGGTGGCGTGCAGCTGCTATTTTTTCTT
>JBDOMX010000667.1:0-2440 GCA_039831615.1 Planctomycetaceae bacterium | reverse complement strand
TTGGAGGCTTTGCCCACAAAGGACGGCAAGAAGGTTGAAGTTTCCGTCTGGGCCATCTGGAGAATCACGGACGCAGAAAAGTTCGTGAAGTCGATGCGCACCGTGGAAAACGCCGAACAGCAGGTACTGCAACGCGTACGTGCCGGTGTTCGCGATGTGATCACGGCCTATGAACTGTCTGAAGTCGTTCGCAGCACGGATCGTGAATGGAAAAATTCGTTCGGGCTGAGCGATATTCCAGAAGAGATTATGGACCCTGCCGACCCTGCCGACCCTGCTGACCCTGCTGACCCTGCTGACGCCGCTGACGATCTGACTGCGGTGGTTGAGCAGACACAAATCCGGTTTGGTCGGGAAAAGATACTGGAAGAGATTCGTGAGCGAATTGTCGCTCAATTGTCCGTCGGGGACGGCGAGCAGGCTGAAGGATCAATCGACCGTGGAATCGAACTTGTTGATGTTGGCGTGAGCAACATTGGATTTGCCCCATCTGTGAGGTTGGCTGCCTTCGCAAGACTTACGGCATTTATGGATGCCATCGCGGCTCGCTATGAAAACGAAGGTGAGCAGCGGAAGCAGGAGATCATCAACGCGACCAACGCCGAAGTTGAAAAGATTCTTGGCGAAGGCGAGGAACAGAGCAAGCGTCTTCGCGGAGAAGTGGAAGCTGAGATCATTGAATCGTACGCGACGGCTATCAAGGCCACGGGCGACTTCTATGTTTTCCAGCGCACGCTGGAAGTTTACGAAAAGGCTTTGGACAGCAATACCCGACTGATCCTGACCACCGATAGCGACCTGTTCCGAATGCTGAAGGGGATTTCAGGCGCTGGTTCGGAATCGTCCTCGCCGCAGGAGTAGGTCAGGCAGAGCCTGACGAGGCCCTCGAAGTTCAGGTCGGACAAGGCTCCCGCACAGTCCTTGGCGGGAGCCGTGTCCGACGTCCACGGGGACAAAAACCTGGCAGTGCGCTGTCGGTCACAGTTTGATCTTCTGAAATTCAATGAGTGTATAGCCAACGGTCGCCGAACGAGTCCTGCCGATGTCGCATTCTGATTCTCCGCGACTGCCGGCTGCAACAACCGGAAGTCTGCTGTTAAGTCGTTTGCGATTGGCCTTTCTTGCTCTGGCGGTTGTCGGAATCGGGCTCATCTTTCCATTTCCGGTTGAGGGCCGTCTGTGGGGGAATATTTTCGATCTGGCTCATGCGCCAGCGTTCTTCTGCACGTTGCTGGCGATTGTCGGTCTGCTTGATCCCTCGGCCGTCGGTCTTCCGAAACGGCTTGCCATAGTCATTCCCATGACCATCGGCCGCACTGCTGTTGTCGCAGTGCTGCTAACCGTACTGGGATTGGTTGGTGAATTCCTGCAGTACTTTGCTGGGCGCAACCCCAGCCTGAAGGATGTGGCTGCGAATTCAGCAGGTCTGCTGGCTGCCTTCGTGTGGGTGAGTGGAGGGACAACGATCGGCGTGAAACGTTTTCTTGCTGGCCTGATCAGCGTTCTCCTTATCACAGTGGCGAGCTCTGGGCCCTTGATGAACGTATGGGACTGTGTTCAACAGTTGCGTCAGATGCCGCTGCTGGCATCCTTCGAACGTGCTCTGGAACTCGGCAGTTGGAGGGCCCGGGACGCAACCATGACACTGTCCACGGAATGGTCCACACACGGAAAAACATCATTGCAGGTCGATCTGCACCCCGCGAGATATCCAGGCGTGTCATTCTTCTGGCCGAATGCAGACTGGCAGGGATACCAAACGTTTGCGGTCGATTTACGCAACCCCACGGACAGGCCTCTGAATCTGATAATCAAGGTACAGGACCGGGAGCACCGGTTGAGCGGCAAGGATCCCCGTGATCGTTTTCGCCGACACGTTCTGCTGGAACCAGGTCAAGTACAAAATGTCACGATCGCGACATCAGAGATCCGGCGGGCTCCGGAAAATCGAAGCATGCGAATGGACCAGATCTCGCTAGTGCAGGTGTTTACTTCAAACCTGAAGGACCACACAATTTTCTTTGTGGACAACCTGCGTCTGGAATGACGGTCATCGCGGCAGGAACCGGACCTTGAGAAGCAGGCCGGTGTGCGAGGCGACCGCTACGAGCGCCAATCGACGGTCGAGCCGTAGTGAACGGATTCGTTGAGCTGATTCGACTGGATTCATAAGTTGATTCAACGTCACTGTCTGTGTGTCGCTGTGTTGATTTACAATTACAATGTCTGTACACATTACTCAGTGTTCAGGCGACGCGCAATGTGCCGTGGTAATGGTCAAGTGAGGCCAAAGGGTCGGGCGTCTTTTTCGGGTGAGTAGTGTCGTATCAGAGACTTTCCTCCGGCCGAAAAAGACGCCCGACCCTCTTGCGCACGCAATCAACCCTATCACCGAACAGGCATCCGGAAAATGAGTCAGGTGGAACAACGCGTCGTTCAC
>JBDOMX010000330.1:0-10646 GCA_039831615.1 Planctomycetaceae bacterium | reverse complement strand
GCATTGCTTTCAGCGGGATATCTTCCGGCTCAGGAATTGCGTCTCAACGCGCCTCCTGCCGCTCTGGACGAGACCTCCACGGCTCCCAACTTGACGAATGAGGTGACTGGCGATGCCGAACCGGTCTTGCGCGGTCCGATACATGAGGCGTTTGCGGAAACTGTAGAACTGAATCCCGAACCGGGGATGGTCATCACCAGGAAGCCACCCGAATCAGTCCAGGAACGGCCACCTGACCTGAAGCCGTCGGATGCCAATATCATCTGGATTCCGGGTTACTGGGGTTGGAATCCTGAGCGCGAAGACTTTCTTTGGGTGAGCGGCACGTGGCGAAAACCACCACAGGGTCATCGGTGGATGCCGGGTTACTGGCACGAAGTCGACGATGGCTGGCAATGGGTCTCCGGAACATGGGTCCGCGGTGAGTCCGCATCAGTGAACTATCTCGATGTGCCTCCCGAATCACTCGAACGTGGACCGGTTGGCAATGCGCCTTCAACCGATCACTTTTGGGTTCCGGGCACTTGGGTTGATCAGGATGGCCGTTACTTCTGGCGTCCGGGATACTGGTCGACCGGATACGATAACTGGGTGTGGGTCCCATCGCGCTATAAATGGACTCCGTCCGGCTGTATCTACTCCAGTGGCTACTGGGACTATCCGCTCAGCAACCGTGGCGTACTCTACGCGCCGTATTATTCTCCAACAGGATCGTACGTGTACGGCAACAATTCTTACTTTGTACCCAACGTTGTTTTGACGTCCTCGGCGCTGCTGTCACACCTCTGGTTGTCCAACAGTTACGGACATTACTACTACGGAGACTGGTACGACAGCTACGCCGGATTCGGATTCTTTCCATGGCACAGCTATCACGGAAGTCATCATCACCGGTACGACCCGCTGTACGTGCACAGCAGATGGAGATATCAGCACCGACATCCACACTCCCGTCACAGCGGGTACCGCGACCACGTCGCCAAAGACTTTGACCATTATCGTCGCCAGCCGCAGGATCGTCCGGCGTCGACGTTTCGGGAACAGGAACGTCGGTCATCGCGCGGCGACTTGAGGGCGGTCAATCGAGCTGGACTCGACCGCAGCAATTCGTTCCCTGGAGTCCGTGACAGGGATTTCCGTGACCAAAACGGGCGGGCGTTCGTGAACGTCAATCGGAACGCACGTGATCGACTGAATCAGGAAGGCAGTGGCATCCGCAGCTTGAGCAGGCTGCGTCAACGCAGCGAATCAAAGCGTGGTCCGACACAGAGTGGTCCGGGAAGCAAGTTATCCGGCAACACAAATGCCAAAAGCCGGTCCCGAACGTTCGACCTTCCAGGTACTCAATTCTCCGAATGGGCCAATCGAAATCGGAACGCCGGAAGCAACATCGGATTGAATCCTCGAGCAGCAGGCGCAGAGCAGTCCGATCGAATGAGGTCCGGGATATCGAATCGCGTTCGGTCGATCCGTCCAAATCAGGGCAGCGCCAATCGGTCACGACGAATGTCTCAGGACAATGCTCTGCAGCGCAACACCGAAACATTCGGCAACCGGCTTAAGGATCGAATCAACCCTTCCATCACGAACAGACAAACACTGCGGATTCCGAGACAGTCGACGCAGCAGGAGCAGAGCCCATCGGCGATCCGGCAGGGTTCTCAATTCCGCAGTCGGCCCAGTCCGGGATCGATCCTGGGCAACCGTGCTGCAGGCAGCATCGGGCGGCGCGGGCCATCGTCAAACAACTTCAACTTTGGCTCCAACTCCCGCGCGCCTGCGATTCGCACTCCTTCGATTCAGAGTCGGAGTCAGCCATCGATGGGAAGTCGGGCGGGAGCACCTTCCGGACGGAATTTTTCATCGGGCCGAAATAATTCTCACAACCGAGCATTTTCAGGTCATTCGGGTATCGGCAACGCGCGCTCGATTGGTTCCGGCAGGTTGGGCCGTTCAGGTGGTGGAAACCGAGGTGGCGGCGGAATCCGCTCAGGCGGTGGAAATCGAGGTGGAGGCGGAATCCGTTCCGGCCGTGGACGCTCTGGACGGTAGCGTCCACGAACATATCACAATACGCACGACGTGTGACGCGCAACCACGGTAGCGACGGTCTTTTCGATCCGCCCCACGGATTCCGGCAAGCCGAACGACCTAAAGATTGCTCGAGTAGTCATTGTCGCAAATTCAATGTAGCCGTCACGCTCCGCCGTGATGATCCGCTGCCAAAACAGGACAGTTGTTGCCCGAACAGTCCTAAGAGGATTTAGCGGGAGTTACCTCGGCCGGCACTCGCGTCGTGCTATTCGACCCGCAGGATGCGTTGCCCCATGCAGACACGACCGTGACGATCCGTCGCGCGGACGTGCAGCAAATGAGTGCCGGATGACAAGTCAGGTGGTAAACTGATCTGCCAAAGATGTGATGATTCCTTCGGGGCCGGGAGCTGTCGCCAGGCTGCTTTCTTTTCCAGCAGTTGGGCTTCGCGGTCATAGACCCGCTGGAATTTCGGATCGATGAGATTGACCTTCGTCATGCGCCGCCAATCGCTGTCACCGACCCGGAGTTCGACAACCGACTTCGCGGATCCGTTGAACACATTGGCGGAGATCGTCTGGTTGATGAGATCGGACCGTTGGACGACTTCGGGGGCGTCGATTTCCATTTGGTATTCGGGCGAGCGACCGGCAGCGCGAAAGTCGAGCTTGTAGTCGGTGCCGTCGAAGGAGAGCAGCGAATAACCATTGGGAGCTCCGTCCGCCATGGTCGAATGCGGAATTCCTCGCTCGTCCGGTGCACCGCTCCACCAGCTGCCGCAGACCGTCACATTAATGATGTGATGATGTGGCTGCGGCCCCTCCCAGCCGTCCTCGTCAGTAATCCAGACATGCTCATGGTGATGCGTGTGCCCGGAAACTGAAATGCAGAACCGGCGCTGTTCGATGAGTCGATAGAGGCCGTGGCGGTCCTGGGTTTCGGTGAGTGGAATGTGCATCAGCAGCACAACCATTTGGTCCTTCGGAATCTGTTCAAGGTCCGTCCTGATGAACTGCATTTGCTCCTCACCGATGCCGCCATGATAACTGCTTTTCCCGGAAGCCGGATCATGCACCCAATCGATATTGTCAACGACCAGAAAGTGCGTGGGACCGTAGTCGAACGAGTACCAGGAAGGTCCGTAAACGCGTTCGAATGTTTCATTGACCCGTTGACGGGTTTTGGAGTCCAGGTTGATGTCATGGTTTCCGATGACATTGTACCAGGGAATTCCGAGCAGCGCGATCGTGCGATTGAGCGGCTGCATGATGTCGAGGTCGTCGAACACGATGTCGCCGAGTGTGACACCGAAAGAAGCACCCGTTCCCACCAGCTCTTCAATCACATCATGCGCAATCCAGTCGACCTCCTGTTGATTACGAGGCTGCGTGTCACCAAAAAGGATGGCCTGGAACTGCTCCGGTTCCGCATGCGGAGTGAGTGCAAAATTGACCGACTCCGGCAGCGGGCCAGTCGATGGCACGCCGGGAAATCTCGAGGGCGGTGAGCCGTCTGGTTTATGCACGTAAAAGAATTGCGGCAGTTTGTCCTCACTGAGCGGCGTTTGCCAGCCGCGCGGCTTGATCACAAACAGGATGGTGTCGTCGCTGACCGGCAGTGTGTATTCACCGTTGCCATCGGTGGCCACAATCTGAACTCCGTTGGAGACTCGTATTCCTGGCAGCGGCCGATCGCCTTGATCATAGGCTCGATTAACGTTCACATCATGAAACACCACGCCGCGGGCCATCTGCTCCCGCGCGACGGCCGCATGACCGACACCGAAACTGCACAGTCCACCCGACAAAACCAATAACGTCACCACACTGATCAATGGCCGCATGACTTTCCCTTTTGCACGCAGAACTCAAACAATCACACTTGTGGCTTTGAGTGTAGAGCTGTCCAGATTGAACGCAAACGATTCGTGCCCATCCGCAGCGGTTCCGCTTAGGTAACACCGCGCGATGAATTCTTCGGCCGAGCGCCCATCACCTTAGTCAGCATCCGACGGATTGCTGAATAAATCAGTTTCACAGTTGAACAGATGAACGACATCCTCTCCTCATGCACGGTATAGTGCATCGACCGGCCCGAATCGTCGGCGACACGGTACGAACCATCTTTCCGCAGTCGACCGTCCCGTGCCACGTCTGTTTTAACGAACTGGAATCCCCGATGCGTGCATTGTCGATCCTGATTACTGCGTTGATTGACAGTCAGGTCACCGTTGCCGACGACAGTTCGAAGCAGACGGAGGAAGACACACAGCCATTCGGTTTAACAGCTCGCCTCCCGTGGACCACTTCACGCGTCGTCGGGACCCCGGAGCCACCGCCTCCTTACAGTGTCCAGCGAGCGTTCCCAAACCTGAAGTTTGAGAATCCTGTTTGCATCGCGCAGGAGCCTGGAACCGACCGTTTCATGGTTGGCGAAAACAGTGGCAGGATCTACGCATTCACGAAAGACACACCTGACACCGAGTCGCGCGAGTTATTCCTCGATATCGGCCGCAGTCTCTACGCATTCTCGTTCCACCCTGACTACGAACACAACGGCTACGTGTTCACACACAGCCCCAACGGGCCAGCTCCGACCGCACAAACGGATGAAGATCAGGCGGCCGGCTCAACCGAAGATGAATCTGATTCCGGCGATTCGACTGAAGATCCGGCAGATCAGTACGAATCTGCAGAAGTCGACTCCGAGGAAAACGAAGCGGGCGAGGAATACGGCCATCGCGGCCCCCTCGTTCCTCCCCTGGAAACGCTGCCACCGCATAAGCGGAGTCGTGTCTCACGTTTTCAGGCGACAGGCACGACATCCCGCCGCTGTTTGCCGGAGAGCGAGACGATCATCATCGAATGGCCGTCCGGCGGACACAACGGCGGAGAGGCCATCATCGGGCCGGACGGTTATTTGTATGTTTCAACGGGCGATGGTTCGTCCGGATCAGATCCCAAACAGACCGGGCAGGGAGTGGACGATCTGCTGGCGGTGATCATGCGGATCGATGTGGATCATCCTGCCGACGAAAAGGCCTATTCCATTCCAAAGGACAACCCCTTTGTTGATTACCCCGGGGCCAGACCTGAGATCTGGGCATTCGGCTTTCGCAACCCGTGGCGGATGAGTTTCGACTCCAAAACCGGCAATCTGTGGGTCGGTGACGTCGGCCAGGATTTATGGGAGATGATTTGGCTCGTCCAGCGAGGAGGGAACTACGGCTGGAGCATTCAGGAAGGGACCCACCCATTCCACCCCACCCAGCTCAGCGGACCGGGTCCCATTCTGCCGCCCGTTGTGGAGCACCACCATGTTGAGTGCCGGTCGATCACCGGTGGTCACGTTTACTACGGGCAAAAATTTCCGGAACTCAACGGCGCCTATTTTTACGGTGACTACCAATACGGAATGCTCTGGGGCGTCCGTGTTGACGGACAGCAGGCAACATGGCACGAAGTTTTGGCCAGCACAGCCCTGCAGGTTTCCAGTTTCGGCATCAGCCGTGACGGCGACATTTACATGCTCGACTACCTGAGTTCCGCGATCTACGAACTGACGCGTGCTGAAGAAGTAAATGACCATCGCGAGTTTCCCCGGAAGCTCAGCGAAACGGGTCTCTTTAAATCGGTCAGCAACCACGAAGTTGCCCAGGGTGTGATTCCTTATTCAGTGAACACACCGCAGTGGGTCGATGGTGGAACCAAGGAACGATTTATGGCAATACCGGGCGACGGGAAGATCAAGTTCGTCGAACGCAGCGGAGACGCGCGGACGTGGGTATTGGCAGATGGTGCCGTCAACATTGAAACCATCTCGCTTGAATTTGACACCGGAAATCCCGCTTCGCAACGCCGAATCGAGACGCGCATGATGGTTAAACAGACCGAGAAGGAAGAATACTGGCTGGGCTATTCGTATCTCTGGAACGATGAACAAACGGATGCCACCCTCGTCGAAGCCAATGGACGCGACATTCCGCTGACCATCAGGGACTCGTCGGTTCCTGGAGGTCAACGTCAGCAGACATGGCATGTTCCCAGTCGCAACGAGTGCATGGTCTGTCACTCAAGGGCCGCCGGTTTCGTGCTTGGTCCCAGGACCGAGCAAATGAACCGTGATCATGCCTATCCGCGCGCAGTTGACAACCAGTTGCGGACTCTCAATCACATCGGCCTGTTCGAAGAACCACTGGACAAATCGCCACAGGACTACGAGTCGCTGCCGAATGCGTACGACCCCGCTGCCGATCTGGATTCCCGGGCCCGCTCCTATCTGTACGTCAACTGCGCCGGGTGCCACGTGGCGGACGGCGGCGGCAACGCTAAAATGGACATGAAATACCACCAGACACTGCAGGATACAAAGCTCACTGATTCGCCCATCCATGGAACATTCGGATTGCCCAACTCTCGGATCGTCGTACCGGGTGACCCTTACTCATCCGTGCTGTTGTATCGTCTGGCGAAGTGGGGGCGCGGACGGATGCCACATGTCGGGTCTAACCTGCACGATGAACGGGGTCTCAATCTGATCCACGCATGGATCGCACAGTTGCCTCGAATCTCAAACGACGAACATCGTGTGAAAGCGAATCAACCGGACGACCCGAAGGAACTGGACGCCGATGAATTATTGAAACGTCGGCAAGAAGCCGATCGGCTGCGCAAAACAGCCGAACAGGAACGGGCAAAAGACGTGGAAACAGCAGTCACACGACGAAGTGAAGTTGATGCGGAAACGCGGTCCGTCGCCAAATTGCTGAAGCGGCTGGAGCAAATGGCGGGCGAAGACCGGGCGACAGAGGTTTCCAAACTGATGTCTTCCAGTCGAACCGCTCTGATGGTGGCCCGACTCATTCAACAACGGCCTTCATTCGACGAGATCCGGCGACAGGTGATCGCCGTGGGCGCTGCTCACAACGACAGCAACGTGCGAGATCTTTTCGAACGATTTCTTCCGGAGAGCCAGCGGACCCGACGGCTGGGAAACTCGATCAACGTGGCTGATCTCCTGAGGCTGGATGGAAATAGAGAACATGGACGGCAGTTTTTCTTCACGGCAACCGCATCCCAGTGCAACAACTGCCACCGGCTGGAAGAAAAAGGCGGAACACTTGGCCCGGATCTCAGTCAGATCGGCGGGAAGTACAAACCTCACGAAATCCTTGAATCGCTGCTTGAGCCATCACGTAAAATCGACCCTAAATACCAAACGCACGTCCTTGTCACTGCGGCCGGTAAAACTCATACCGGAATCCTCGTCGAGAAATCTGAGGAGCATGTCGTCCTCAATGTCCTGAGAGAGGGAAAGACAGTCGCCATGCGCCTGGCCAGCGACGATGTGGAGGAACTCATTCCGCAGCAAAAGTCACTCATGCCGGATGGCATGCTCCGGGATCTCACACCACAGCAGGCGGCCGACCTGCTGGCATTTCTGAGTTCGTTGAAACAGGTCCCGTCGGAATGAGTGTTTTTCTCACGGCCACGAATCCACGTGAGCTGCCAGGGCCCCTGCTGTGACTTCCCGCATCCGTTTCCTGCGGCCTGCGAATACTGCACTCAGTCAGGTGCTTCGAATTTCACCGGGGTCATCGGCAGTTCATTCGTAGTTCTTGGCTGATAGCGACCCCGTTGGATTGCTTTGAGCTTGTGTCGCTCAGCGTCCGGGTCTGCGTCCGCAACCGGGTTCAGGACTCTGGAAACAAAACGGAACACTTCCGGATAACGCCAGTGCTTTGAACGACCGACATGCGCCGCGCCGCGGTGCAGGTGATAGTCGTGCTCGATGGCTGCGTCGAACAAAAGGCGGTGAAGCAGTTCTGCAGATCGGAAGTTACCATTGGCGTCCTCGTCACCAACTTCAAGCAGGAGTTGCAGGCCCGACTCCCGCAGTTCCCTGGCATGATCGACCACCATGGTCGGCGGGTGGGTGCTCCGCCAAAACGCTCGGTCCACCGGGTTGCCAAATCGCGCGCCATGATCTGCCAGAACTTCGGAGCCGAAATAGCTGACATCCCAGTCTTCCAGCTTCAGCACCGCAGGGAAACCTGGTGCGATGGAAGCGGCCGCGGCAAACAGGGTTGGGTGACGGAATGCGATGCGGAGCGCGCCCTGTCCTCCGAAAGAACTTCCGCCGATTGCGGTCCCCTCCGCATTCTGTTTGACATGCCAGGTGTTCCGCACAAGGGCCAGCATCTGTCCCGTAATAAACGTGTCCCATTGGTTCGTACCGTCGTGCCAGTCAATGTAGAACGACGCTCCGGTGACGGGTGCCACGACAACGCACGGGACAAGATCCTGCGCAGCCCATGCCTGCTCGATAAAAGGACGCATGTGATTCTTGAGGTAGTCCCGTCCGGAAATTCCGCCGTGCAGCCAGATCAACACCGGCACCGGACCGGACAGTCTTTCATATCCAGGCGGCAGGAGGACATCAACGGCAGCAGGACTGGGAACCAGAGTCGTTTCGATGTGGAGATTGATCAGTCTGCCGGGAGGCGGTGGCGTTGGCTCCTGACCGCCGGAGCAGCTGTTTCCGAGCAGGGCAAAGACGAATAGGTAACGCACAGTTTGACTCCGATGAGCGACCACTCATTTGGCGTGGTGGCATTTTTGAAATTCGTGTTCGAGCGAGACACAGACATACTGGTGACCCCATCACTCCAATGCCGGAGCAGAAGAGTGACGTTCGCTCCGGGCCCCGACTCGATGGGCAGCGGCCCTGGCTCACCATTATACCGTCTCCTCAGCATGCCGCTGCTCTCCAAAGCGATGCAGCGTGCTTTGTTCCTGTAAGCACAGGCTTCAACCACCGAACGCGGCATCGGCCCATCTTCGCGACCACGATACACAATTAAAGCAAGAATCACGCGGAGAACGTCAACGCGTTCCTGGCCTGAATAAAGTCCATCGTCTATAACTTTTTTTGTATGCGGGTTCACGTGCGAGCTCGCAGGGAGCACGCGGAGTGTTGCCGCAACGAGCCCGGTGCGGGTACATCAGAGCGACATCCGTTCTCCAGCTGGCACTGCGGCGCAGATGTCGGTGGAGGAATTCATGACCGCGCCGTGTGAATTGCTTGTGGTGGAATACGAATACAACCCTAACTATCCCACCATCGACGATTTACGTGCTCGGGCGCGAAAGCGGGTTCCTCGGTTCGCCTTCGAGTACCTGGATGGCGGCTGCAATGACGACGTCAACATGCACCGGAATACGGCAGATATTCGAGACGTGCAGCTGGAGCCATACTATCTGCGAGATCATTCCGGGATCGACTTGAAAGCGGAGCTGTTTGGCCACGTCTATGACGCACCGTTCGGCATTGCACCCATGGGGCTGCAGGGACTCATCTGGCCGCGGGCCGTAGAAATTCTGGCCAGGGCTTCCGTGGAGCACAATATCCCTTTCGTTCTGAGCACCGCGGCAACCGGCAGCATCGAAGACGTCGCAGAAATTACCCAGGGACGGGCCTGGTTTCAGCTCTACCATCCAGCCGAGGACAGCCTGCGAGACAAGCTCATCACCAGGGCCGAGCGTGCCGGCTGCCCTGTGCTGGTCGTTGTGTGCGACGTACCGACAGTCGGCTTCCGACCACGAGACATCCGAAACGGTTTGGCGATGCCGCCGAAGATGACACTCCGCAACATGCTTCAAATCGCCACAAAGCCCGGCTGGGCGATTCGAACGCTGCTAACAGGGCGTCCCAACTTTGAAGTTGTAAAACCGTACATGCCGAAAAACCTCAATCTGGCAAATCTTGGCGAATTCATGAAGCACTCGTTCGTTGGGAGAGTCAATGCGGAGAGAATTGCACCGATTCGCGACATGTGGAAAGGCAAGCTCGTACTGAAAGGTATCGCCAGCGAAGAGGACGCTGAGGCTGCAATCAGGCTCGGCGTGGATGGTATCATTGTTTCGAATCATGGAGGTCGGCAACTGGATGCGGCTGAATCGTCCATTGTGTCGCTCACGCGAATCGCCAAGAACTACGGAGACCGCCTGGTCGTGATGATGGATAGCGGGATCAGGTCAGGACCGGACATCGCGAGAACTCTGGCGTGCGGGGCCAGGTTCACATTCCTCGGGCGGCCTTTCATGTATGGAGTGGCCGCTTTGGGGAATTCGGGAGGAGATCATACGATTGCCATCCTGAAGGCGCAATTGCTGCAGTTGATGGAACAAATTTGCTGCACAAGGATTCAGGATTTTCCGAGCCACTTGATCCGCGACGCTGCGGCCCCTTAAAGACGGAGTTCTGACGGTGCGCAGCCCGTCAGAAACACGATTCACGGCAAACGCAACGTTCGAACTGTGGTGACCAGCAATGTTGCCCCTCAACCTGACTGATCGCGGGTGTCTCCGCGTTTGTTGAGTTGGAACCGGGCGCAGGTGCCGTTTCCGGCGACTCCTTCATTGTGAGCCACATTGTCTGTACCCAATCTGGTCATCGCCATGCAGAAATGGCGGGGTCGATGGGCACGGAATGCAAATCCCGCCGGCAGGACAGGGCAGAGGGGGCGCGAAGTTTCAGTGGGTAAATTGCAGTGTTTCGGCGAGGAACTGCTCGTTCCATCCGGCGCTTTGTCTCTTTCCCTTGAGGCTGTC
>JBDOMX010000860.1:0-10717 GCA_039831615.1 Planctomycetaceae bacterium | reverse complement strand
CCGGCTGGCGAAGTCGGTGAAATTGTTGCTCGCGGGCCCAATATCATGCTGGGCTACTGGAATGACCCCCAGGGAACAAAGAAAGTGCTCCGGCCGGAAGGACTGCGAACGGGTGATCTGGCACGTGTCGACGACGATGGATACATCTTCATCGTGGGTCGCCGGAGCGACATGATTAAGAGCGGTGCCTATCGGATCTCTCCCCACGAGATTGAAGATATCATTCTGCGGCGGCCGGATGTTGCTGAAGTAGCCGTGGTAGGACGGCCGGATGATGTGTGGGGAGAAATCCCTGTGGCGTTTGTTGTCGCTGCTGGCGAAGCGGACCCGGAGGCGATCCTCGCTGCCTGCCGTCGAGCATTACCGCGGTACAAACAGCCTCGCAGTATTCGCATTGTTGATTCTCTGCCCCGCACGTCCAGCGGCAAGGTCAGGCGGTCGTTGCTTCGTGAGACTGTCCCGAGCGAATCGAATTAGACAAAACGGCCACCATCCTCATTTTTTGCGATCAGAAAATCAGCTTCGCTGGCGTTGAGCAGGAGACTTATGCATGCTGCCTCGGGATGGGCATGCCATTTGCAGTGTCCTGTCAGGCATAAACCACCGTATTTCCCCGTCATTGTACTCTATTACCTGCCTTCCCACCCTTCCTCCTTTCACTTTTAGAATCGACCGATCGATGAGTGCAATGAGTACCGTCAACAATAGCCGTGGCATGGCCGTCAGAATGGTGGCCGATACGACGCTTGTGAATCTCGGCCTTGCTGCCGCGATCGCTGTGCGTTACTTGATCGAAATCCTTTTTGAACCGACCGGAGCTTCCCCACATCCGCGTGACGTCCTGTGGTCATTTGTCACCCCATGGTGGCAAAATGCACCAATTGTGACTCTCATCTGTCTGACGGTCTTCTCAAAGCACGGCTTTTATACCTACAGCGAGATGTACGTTGGGCGATTCAAGCCGCTGGTAATTTTGCGTGCTGTGGGATTGTCATTTCTGCTCGTCGGCGTGCTCGCCTACCTTTTCTGGGATCTGCTGGGTATTGAGCACATTCCCCGAGGTTCGCTGCTGATGGCCGCCGTGTTCTCAGCCTTATTATGTCTGGCCGCGCGAACCTGCAGCTTCCTGTGGGAGAATGTCCTGCAACCGGACCGCAAGGCCCGAATTCGTAGCAGCGACAATCCGGCGCGCAGCGTGCTCGTCATCGGAGGCGCCGGATATATCGGTTCCGCTCTGTTGCCGAAGCTGTTGAACAAGGGCATGAAAGTCCGTGTCCTGGACCGATTCCTGTACGGATTTGAACCGGTTGAAAAATGGATGAATCACCCACGACTCGAACTGGTCGAAGGCGATTTTCGGCATGTGGACAGAGTGGTCGAAGCGATGCAGGACATGGACAGTGTCGTGCATCTGGGTGCGATCGTTGGAGACCCGGCCAGTTCGCTGGATGAGGCAGTGACGGTGGCCGTCAACCTGACGGCCACCCAGATGATCGCGCAGGTCGCCAAAGCGTGCGGAATCCGACGCTTCGTCTTCGCCAGCACCTGCTCAGTTTACGGTGCCAGCGACGATCTCCTTGATGAACAATCGGCCGTGAACCCCATTTCGCTCTACGGCCGCACTAAACTTGCGGCTGAGCGCGGCCTCATGAAGATGACAGATGATTCATTTCAGCCAACGATTCTGCGATTCGCCACGATCTATGGGTTCTCCGGACGGACGCGGTTTGACCTGGTCGTGAATCTGCTGGCTGCGATGGCACAGGCTGAACGAAAGATCACGGTCTACGGTGGAGACCAGTGGCGCCCGTTTGTTCATGTCGATGATGCAGCACTGGCTGTCGCCACCGTGCTGGGCGCACCGCTGTCCCGGGTTGGAAACCAGAAACTAAACATCGGTTCCGACGAACAAAACTACACCATTCGCCAGATTGGGGAATTGATTCATCAGAAAGTGATGGATGCCGAACTGATCGTGAAAGAAGACGACGTCGACAAACGCAACTACCGCGTGAGCTTCGCCAAGGTGAAAAAGGCGGTCAACTTTCAGCCCAAATGGAATGTCGAGCGCGGTATTGAACAGGTTTTGGAAGCGGTTGCCGGCGGTGCGGTGACCGACTTTCGCGACAAACAATACAGCAACGTCAAATTCCTGAAAGAGGAAGGGCTGATTGACGTTCTCCGTGCAAACGACGACTGGACGAACGCGTTGATCCAGGGTGAGCCGGATTCGAACGACCAGATGGTCACACCTTAGTCGCCGCAGTCCACAGACGTCTACGGCGTTCGCCATCGAGCGGTTCATGAGTGCTGTATTCTAACGAAGCCATCACTCTCCACAGTGATAATTGGCGGTTTACTGTACCCATCACTCTCCGTAGTGATGATTAGCAGAAAACAGCGAACACGTCGTTCCGCTCATGCATAGCAAACATTTCGCAATCAACCTCCGGCCGTGCCGGTCTGCACAGTTTAGCGAGTAGGTTCCGAATGAGTTCCCGTACACTTAGACAGCACGCAATTCCATTCTTCGCTCCCGCTCTGGGTGACGAGGAGATTGATTCCGTCGTGGAGACATTGCGTTCCGGCTGGCTGACGACCGGCCCCAAAGTACGTCGTTTCGAAGAAGCATTTGCCACAGCTGTTTCCGCACGACATGCGGTCGCGGTCAGTTCGTGTACGGCCGCTCTGCATCTGGCACTGGAAGCAGTCGGTATCGGATCTGGCGATGAAGTTCTCATCCCGTCACTGACCTTCGCATCGACCGGCGAAGTTGTCATGCATCTCGGAGCGACCCCGGTCCTCGTGGACTGCGGCGACCAGTTTCTGATCGACGTGCAGGAGTTAGAACGAAAAATTACGAGTCGCACCAAAGCGGTCATCCCCGTTCACTACGGCGGACATCCGTGTGAGATGGATAAGATCCTGGAAATCGCGACGAAACATGACCTGCGGGTCATCGAAGACGCGGCTCACGCTCTTCCGGCAATGTACAGAGATCGCGCCGTCGGCAGCATCGGCGATCTGACCTGCTTCTCCTTCTATGCCAACAAGACGATCACCACGGGCGAAGGAGGCATGGTCACCACTGATGACGATGAGCTGGCCGAACGTGTGCGCCTGATGTCACTGCACGGAATCAGTAAAGACGCCTGGAAACGATTCAGTGCCGAAGGATCCTGGTACTATGAAATCACGGCTCCGGGCTACAAATCCAACATGACCGACATCGCCGCCGCGATAGGGATCCACCAACTGAACAGGAGCGATGGTTTCTGGGAACGACGGAACGAAATTGCCGGCGAATACAACCGGGGCTTCGCACAGACTCCTGAGATCATCACGCCAAAGAGTGAGGCTCATGTCCAGAATGCCTGGCACCTGTATGTGATCCGTCTGGATACAGAGCGGTTGTCAATCTCGCGCAACGATTTCATCAGTGCTCTGAATGAGGCAGGGATCGGCACGAGTGTCCATTACCTGCCACTGCACATGCACCCATTGTACCGTGAACGGTTAGGCTATCAGCCACACGATCTTCCCCGGGCCGCTCGACTGTTCGAACAAATCATTTCACTTCCCATTCATCCCAAGCTGTCCGAGCAGGATGTGGCGAGGGTCATCGAAACCGCTGTGCGACTTGTCGAGGAGAATCGGCAATGAAACGCGTCTTCGACATTGCGTTTTCATCGGCAGGTCTCATTGCACTGAGTCCGATTCTGCTGCTGGCCGCAGTTCTTGTGAAAATCACTTCGGCGGGCCCGGTGTTTTTTAAGCAGGAGCGTATGGGACGCGGATTTCGCCCCTTCAGGATTATCAAATTTCGAACGATGGTCGTTGATGCTCCGGCAATGGGGGGACAGTTGACGGCTGGCCGTGATCCCCGCATCACGACCGTCGGCCGTCTGTTACGTGCCACGAAAATCGATGAGCTCCCGCAGTTGATCAATGTCCTCAAGGGCGATATGAGCTTCGTTGGTCCGCGACCGGAGGTCCCGAAATATGTCGAGCAGTTTCACAGCGACTACGCGGAGCTGCTCAGCGTGCGTCCCGGGATCACCGACATCGCTTCACTCAAATACCGGCATGAATCGGAGCTGCTTGGCGAGTCGGACGATCCCGAAACTCTGTACACGCAGCGGATCCTTCCAGACAAAATTGCATTGGGAAAACAGTACATTCGTCAGCAGTCGCTGGGGATGGATCTCAGACTGATCTGCCGAACAGTTCTGCGGATGGCCGGGTGAGATGGTCATCTGTCCATTCGAATTGGACGCGATTGGATTGCTGCCACGCCTGGTAAGATGTTGCAGAACATCAGCACGAGGCTGAGCAGTGAAATGAAGAGACGCAAATACGGCAAGGTGGTGGAGAGAGACGATGACACAGCCCAACCTGATTTCGATCGTGATTCCCGTCCTTAATGAGGAAGGGAACATCAGAGTGGTTTACAACGCTGTCAAGCAGGCCACTGATAGTCTGTTCTTCGACTTCGAACTCATCTTCGTCGACGATGGCAGCACCGATCGAACGGCTGAACTCGTCGGTGAGTTGCATGAGAATGACCCGATGGTGAAGCTGGTTCGCTTCGCTCGGAACTTCGGGCATCAGCCGGCCATCACCGCGGGGATGGAGTACGCTGCAGGCGCTGCAGTCATCACGATGGATGCGGATTTGCAGCATCCGCCGACGTTGATCCCAACACTCATCAAACAATGGAGTCTCGGATTTGAAGTTGTGCAGACTCAACGGATCGATGGCCAGGAGACAGGACTTCTCAAGCGGGCGACGTCTTGCCTGTTCTATCGCTTGATTAATGCCTGTATCGATCGGCCGATCCTTCCCGGAGGTGCAGATTTTCGACTACTTGACCGCAGGGTGGTTGATCGATTGAATGAACTCCCCGAGCGGAATCGATTCGTGCGTGGACTGGTTTCATGGATTGGCTTTAAGCAGGTATCGATTCCTTACACCTCGAACACACGATACTCGGGACAAACAAAATACACTGTTCGTAAAATGATGAGATTTGCGGCAGATGGGGTGACGTCGTTTTCAATCGTACCGTTGCGGATCGCCACATATCTTGGATTAATCACTGCCGTATCCGGAGTCCCCTATGCCCTCTGGGCCGTGTGGTCGCGGATGTTCACCGACACATTAATTCCAGGGTGGGCATCTCTCATTGTTGCCATCCTCTTTCTGGGCGGCGTGCAGTTGATTTGCCTGGGGGTTTTGGGCGAGTACATTGGCTGCATCTACGATGAGGTCAAGGGACGACCGTTGTATATCGCGCGCGACACTCTCGGTTTTCGTCCAATTCGTAAAGTCGAGAATGGGCGAGAAGAGTCACCGACTGAAACGGACGTCTCGGCGGGTCCTCGCCCGTCCACTTTCACGACCGTGCCAGTCGACGAATATGCGGCACAGCAAGCGCGCGACTGAAGCAGCGATCCCTTGGCAGAAGATTGTCAGGCACGGATTCTGCGGGTGACGCAGCGATATTTGAGTCTGCATAGGTTCTGTCTGACATGCAAAAACTCGTCGTCAACGCGGATGATCTGGGACTTTGCCGGGGCGTCAATGAAGCCGTCAATCGCGCCCACCGTGACGGAATTCTGACCAGCGCCAGTCTGATGGCCACAGGTCTCTGTTTTGAACATGCTGTAGAAACTGTCGTCTCTGGAAACCCTGAACTGGGAATCGGCGCACATCTTTGTCTGACCAGTGGAAAAAGTCTGCTGGGCTACGGTGCAATTCCTGCCCTCGTCAACCCTGATGGGTCGTTCCGCCACGGTTTCGTATCACTCCTGCGACTCGTCAACACGGGCGGAAGACACGCACTGGATCAAATCGATCGTGAGTTCGATGCCCAACTAACGAGGATCCATTCGGCAGGGATTGCGATCGACCACGTGAACTCACATCGCCATATTCACATGATTCCACAGATTCTGAATACTGTGGTCCGCCTCTCGGCTCGATTTGGCCAGCCATTCATTCGAATTTCGACCGAACCCTGGCGGCTGCGGGCAAACCAAATCTCGCCGGGCCGTCTCCCACATCTCGTGGGCAATGTTTCGAAGAATCTGATTCTCCGCACATTGTACTCGGCCTGTGGCAACAGGCTGCGGTGTCCGCACGTCGACCAGGTGTATGGAATCCTCGGCAGCGGACGGATGGACGCCAACGCCATGGAGCCCACAATCCTGAACCTGCCACGCGGAACCAGCGAAATCCTCACGCATCCGGCACTGGATCTTAACGAACCGCTCGACGGAATTTCACCGGGCGACCGAGTGTTCGTCAGATCCGAGGAACGTCAACGGGAACTCGATGCGTTGCTGCACGCAACCTCACGTGCAGCGATCGCACGGGCACAGGTCCAGCTCACTTCCTTTCGTGACCTGCTTACCAGGAAAACAGCTTCAATATGACACGCGAAAAGTTACTTGTGGTTCCGGAGTCTGCGGTTACAGAGAATGACGCGGCGACTCTCGATGGATTGGAACAGCGCGACGGAGCATTCGCCGATACGTCATTCGCTTTCGCCACCCTGTGGGCCGTCCTGCTCGTTGCCAATATTATCCCCATCTGGGTCGTCAACTATTTCCCGGCTCAAAACGGGCCATGGTTTTTGGCGACGGTTCAGATCTTCAAAGAAATCAACAATCCCGAACTCGGGTACGCTGAATACTACGAGCGGAGTTGGTTCCCGATTCCCCACATGCTGTTTCACTCCGGCGTGTTGCTCATGAACCTGGTGCTGCCGCTGCAGGTTGCCGAAAAGGTCGCCTTGTCGATTTCGGTCTGCCTGCTGCCGCTCAGCATGCTGTATTTCCTGTCGGTCGTGGCACCAAAACGCAGGGCATTGGGACTGCTGTCGTTCCTGATGGTTTACTCCTACCCGTTTCTCCGTGGTTACAACAATTTTTCGCTGTCCGTCCCAATGTTTTTCTTTGCGTTCTCATACTGGCTGAAGCACAGGGACGCAGGACATCCGCGAAAGTACGTCACGCTCGCGGTCTTGTCAGTTCTCCTGTATCTGTCGCACCTCATCGGCTTCCTGCTGCTTTCCTGCACGATCGGCTGGTATCAACTGCGGAAGGGAACTGGCTGGTTGGGGGCAACACGGTCGGCCCTCGCTGCGACAGTTTGTGGGTGGCCACTGGTCATCGCTTTCCTCACACTCAACAGCCAATCCTCGGAATGGATCAGCCAGGCGGACACGAAGTGGCAACCAATTCACTGGACGGTTCAGTATTTTGTTGAACGCTACTTCATGACCGTTTCGACCTCCGCTTTTGTTGTGATCGTCGCCGCCTGGCTTTGGATCCCCGGAAGCCTTGCCGTTGCCGGGTTGAAGAATTCCAATGGACTTTGGGACTGGTGTCGCAGGATGGCCCTGAGTCCGCTTGGGTCACTCGCTCTCGTTCTTCTCGTGTCGTTTCAGCTGCTGCCAGATCACATCATCGGTTGGCACAAATTCAACCAGCGACTGATCCCATTTATTCTTGTCATCCTGGTAGGAGTGACTGCAACGGCACTGACCGATGATATCTATGGTCGAATTCGTCGCGCGTTCGTCGCCACGGTGACAATGGCAGCGTTGGTTGTTCCTCTATTGATCGGTCGTCAGCTTGTCGCCATGGACGGATTGCTCCAGCAATACACTGCAGCCGTCGACAAGGTTGCACCCCGATCGCGAATGCTTCCGATCCTCGTTGACAATCCAAAATTCGGCCTGATTCGACCTCTCACCCGAGCACATGAGTACTACTTGATCGCACGCGGCGGGGCAAACGGCGGAGGAATCGGCACAATGAATACATTGTCGATCGTGTGGTACCGGCACTATCCCGTGCGCGACACGTTTCCGAAATACCATGATGAAATGAGTGATTTGGAGTTTGCCGAGATGCTCAAATCATATGATTACGTCCTCATTTGGGGCGATGAACAACTGATCGATGACCGTCTGAGGCAAACGGAATTCCACGCGTTGCACAACGAAGGTCCACTGCGCCTTTATGGACGTTCGTGAGCAGCTTTGCTGGTCAGTGTCACACTTGCGCCGGGCAACAGAACGTGCACGGCGATCGTCGTTCGGAATCTTCCATTTGGCATCACCTCTGGTGAACTGATAAACATATTTCATGAAAAAGACTTTTCTGCTGAGCCTTATTCTGGTGGCCGTGTGCGGCGCGGTGATCGGGACGCTGCTGCTGAAGCCACGTGAAAACATTGTCGTGCGGCCAGGCGACGACGTGCAGGCAGCCATTGATGCAGTTGCCGATGCTGGGACAGTCGTCCTGGAGGATGGTCAATACGAAGTCCTGAAGCCTATCCGCATCACACGTCCGGGCGTCACTCTGACGGCAGCCAATCCGCGTGCGGCTCGATTGGTTGTCTCGAATGAATTTGTCGGGAACCCGAAGACGAACAAAGGCACGTTGATCCGCGTCGACAGCGCCAATGTCACGATCCGTGATTTGGTACTGGACGGCCAGTTCATTGTACTGCAAAAAGCTATCGAAGCCACGGATACCGATGATGAGGAATCGCAAAGCCATGGCCTTGTTGTCGACAACTGCGAAATCTTCCATTTCACTCACCACGCGATCGATATTGACGGCGACGATGCCACGGTCCGTGAGTGTCTGATCTACGAAAACCTGCTTTTTGAGAACGGAGCCCGCCAGGACGTCCACGGGGTCGTCACTACAAACGCACAGCGACTGACGGTCGAAAACTGCACGATTCGCAATTGTTCAGGTGACTGCGTTCAGGGCGAGCGCGGCATCTGGGACATGTTGACGATCGTCGATTGCGAACTGAGCGGCGGTGCCTTGCCGACCGATCTGGGCGGTTTCAAAAAGGGGGACTATGCCAGTGAGAATGCGTTTGATTCGAAGCATCGGTCGCAGAGTCGAGGACGCGTCGCGATTCGCAATTGCACGATGCACGGGTTTCGGACGGACTTCCGAGACTACATGGCGGCCGTGGTATTGAAAGAGAATGTCGATGCCGTGATCGATTCCTGCGAGATTTCAGACTCGTCGATCGCTCTGAGATTGCGTGGCTTGGGAAAAGGAGTGATGCGGCCTGTCGTGATGAACTGCATGATTCGTGGAAACGATTTGGCGTTTCGGCTGGAGGATCAGTTGCAGAAATTCCGGCTCCTGCACTGCACGATCGTTGACAACGAAAAGCAGACGGTCTGGGCGCCAGGCAAACGACGGTGGAAGGACAAATGGGATAACAGTGAGTGGGCCCTGGTCAATAATCTCTGGGTTGCTCCTGAAACTGTCCCGGAACTTGCGACGGCTCAGGAGTTAGGTGCGGCCGGCAACGCCGTGGTTGAACGCAGCGAGGTCGACGATCGGCTGGTACCGCTGCATCCGCTTCCCGGCATCGATGTGCCGCCTGTTGTCGACGAATGGTATGAATCAACGGGTCGTGTTGTGCAGGATAAAGACGGCACCGCGCGACTGTCACCGTCCACAGTCGGCGCCTTTGAATGGCGAGACGGATCAGGCCAATCGCCATGAATCCGCTCGTTTCTGTCAATCATCACGCGGAGCGTGATGACTACATTAGTGCGAAACGCAAATCGCATTCAACTGGACAGGCTCAACTGGATCGTGCTGCTGTCGATTGGTTAGCCCCGTGCAATTAATGGACGGTTGGTCTGTTGACTCATCACGGCGGAGCGTGATGACTACTTTGAGTCGGGATCGTAAAACAGGTTCAATTCAACGGGATTTCGGGACGACCTGGATCCGGGGCTCGACCACGACGCACCCCACCGAGTTTCCGGCGACTTCTTCGCCAGATCACACGGAAAGACGCTGCTGCACGTCAGGTCTCAGATCATGTACATCCTGTTATCCCGTCAAAAGAACGAATCCTGATGGGAATCCTGGTGACACGATGACTCAATCGCATTAGCAACCATAAGGGCATCTTTAGGACAGGAACGTTGATGCGGCCATGTTCATCACGACCGACGTCCGTACAAGAGACGTCGGACGAAGTAAGCACCTGCAGGACTAAGCCGTCCCGGCGCGGAAGGTTGCGCTTAGCCTGCCAGGCGGTGGGAGTCCTGTATCTGGTCACCCTCACTCTGTTTCTCGTGCATTCGGATGCGTTTGCGCTGTTCGGCTACAAGGCGAAGGTGGTTGAGGCCCGGATGGATGCCACGTTCTCCGGTTTTCTGCAACACCTGGGGGCATACTTCATGCTGGGGAGTCTGCTGATTTGCGGCTTCGGTGGGACGTTTGCGTCTCCAGGGGCGGTCCACGCCTTTGTCTTCGTCCACGCCTGTGCAACAGAATTGCTGCAGGCCTTCGTCCCCCAGCGTACTTCGGACTGGCGAGACTTGCTGGCAAACGGAATTGGAGTGGTTCTGGCGACTGCTGCGTGTACCTTCGTCGCCAGCCGATCTCTGCGAAAAACTTCCGGACCGGCGGCAGTGCTCCTGCTTCTGGTCGCCGCCTGCGGTTGTACAGACACAGGTATTGAAGAGAGGTCCCAGCCGCCCACAGAACAGGCGACAGCCCCGGCACATTCCAGAACGCCTGAGGAAAGTGTTCAGGCAAAGCTGATCCGCTCGACCGATTGGATTGGAAGCGGCGAGTGGATCAAGGTGGATACACATTGTCACACGCGATTCTCCGACGGCGAACCCTCCATCGAAGAGGCGGTCGTCAAAGCC
>JBDOMX010001135.1:0-2458 GCA_039831615.1 Planctomycetaceae bacterium | reverse complement strand
TCCGTATCAGGGCGTCCAGATACACCTGACTGATGACCATGGCCAGACACGGCTCCCCGCCAATGATCTCATGAACGGCCGGTCCAGCGAGACCGTGCACATCGTGAGTGAACTTTATGCCCACTTCGGGCGCAAACCTGATCACGACCCGTTCGCCGATAATGTCGGTCAACATCTGTTCGGACTGGTCCCGGCGTTCGCGGATGTCGGTGGCAGTGACACTCGACAGATTCACGGGCGTCTGATCACGTGGCGGTTCGAACCCCATCGCCGATACATGGCTGGGCCGGAATCGACTGATGCGGCGGAACTGCTGGCGTTGAGTTTGGACGGTCATTTTCATGCGGTCACGAATAGAGAAAGCCTGTGAATACGTGTTGCAATTTCCAAAGGTCATTTCATTTCAAAGGGCTTAGGCACAGGACCCGACTTCCCCCGTTCTACTTCCCCCACTGGGGGCAGTGACTTCCCCGCTGTCCGAAGTCACTCCCACCGCCACCACACCTTTATAGTGTGGTGCGGGGCAGTGACAGTGACGGTTTAACTGCCCCCATTCTGAATGAGTTTCCACGCTGGCGCGGGCTTTTTGCGTCGATCAGGAATGAAGCCTTCTACGAATTTGATACGGTCTTCCGCCTCCAGTTCTCGGATGGCAGCGCGGAATGATTTGCGTTCCGGGTGTCCGCCGGACAGAGTGTTTTCGCTGAGGACACTGAATGGCTCGCGAACCAGCATTTCTACGATGTTGATGGCTTTGTCTTTGGTCGCGTTCTCAATGCGTGCGTCATTGCGGGTCGTGGCTTGCTTTACCGCTGGCTCAATGAACTCCTCAGCCGTCCAGATGGGAAACGACCATCGAAGCGTCTGTGATTCAACCGGAGCAAAGGTCCTGACGGCCGCGTCCAACACAGCCAGTTCGTCGGAATCCTCATGTGGCCGGATCGTCAGATGGCAATCAACCGCACGTGACTGTGCCCCGCCTCCAGATCCGATGTCAGTGACAGCCTTGCTGCCCTGGTTCCCTTTGGTGGCGTGATGAACAAGAACAATTACGCAGTCGAGTTGCTTAGCCAATCTGTCGATTGCGTTGTGGAATTCGGTTTGGGCATAGTTGCTGTTCTCATCCATGCCAGCAAAGAATCGATATTTTGCATCCAGCACAACAACGGTTAGCTCGCCCGGCTTGAACTGACTAAGCTGGAATTCAATGTCCTCAATTCCGACCGTTTCGCCACGACAATCCACGTAGTCAAAATCAGCATGCGGGGCATCAGGGCTGATTCCCATCGCGGTTAGAACACTCGCCGCGCGGTTCTGGATCGTCTCGTCGTGTAACTCATTGTCAATAAGCAGTGCTCTGCCTTGACGTGTGGCACGATTCAGCCAGTTCAGGCCGGCTGAAATACTGAACAGCATTCCCAAAGCCATCCAGCTTTTACCGGCCTTCGTGCTGGCCACAATGTTCATCACTTCGCCGCGGCGGGCCAGACCTTCGATTATGACTTCTCGCATCGGCTGCGGATTCCTGGCGGCATCCCAGACAGATTTGATTTCCCACGGAATCGGTCCTGTTGCACCAAGCTCTGTCGTCTCAGTCGCCGCGTCAGGTGCCTTTGGCGTGTACTCGTCAATTCGATCGGGCAGTTCATCGAGCACCACCTGAAGCGTCTGAGGGCTGGCTGAGTCGTAGTGCTCCGACCAGTCGTGAGCATCGCCTGATTCTTCGAGGCTCGGCAGGTCGTCCCATAGATGCCGCACGACAATTCCGGCGAATGGTGCCTGCACTCTCAGAAGCCCGATGACAGACTCGACGAACTTGGCGCCCGGCTCATCTCTGTCCGGTAGAATCACAACTCGCTTCCCGTTCAGCGGTTGCCAGTCCGTCAGTTGTGGCGATTTGCTACCTTGGCTCGGTGATGTGGCAACCAGTCCAATTGAAACGACAGCATCGGCAGCCTTCTCACCTTCGCAGACATAGACCGTGTCGGCTTCGATAATGGTCGGCAACCGATACAGGGGCCGCGGGGAATCCATCGCCTTGCAGACCCAACCCGTACCGTGCCTGCGAATCTGGCGAATCTCTTTTCCGTGCTTCGTATTCCACCGGATGACTCGGCCAACGAGGTCACCCTTAACGTTGCGGTAGTCCCATACGAACGCAGGCTGGTCAGACTCCGAAATCAGCCCATTCTGTCGCAGACTCCACGCCAGAGCCTCTATCGCAGCTTCTGACGTCGCGTGAATCGTGACAGACTTGTTGTCAATCGTTGTCTTGGTGCGAACGTCCCGGCCAGGCGTTCCATTCGGGAACAAGTCCCCAACAGAAATATCAAGACCTTCACAGATTTCGTCGGCCGTGCATCCGCGGGAATGGCAGTGCAGCAACAGAGTACCGTCCGCACCTTCACTTACAGCGAGGTTTAAACCGTCGCCATCGTGACCCGGACATTGTGCCCGG
>JBDOMX010000432.1:0-10726 GCA_039831615.1 Planctomycetaceae bacterium | reverse complement strand
GGCAAATGGTAGTTTAGCTGGCCACAGCTGACCAAAGCGCCGATTCAAATCCAGGCAAAATCCAGGAATTGCGAAGCTGGACTCGGCGAGCAGGCAGAAAACGCTGGCGGCAAATACGAGGGTCTGTCTCAGCAGATCGATCAACCCAACAAACCGATTCAGGCAAAAAGGAGTTCAAAGCCTGCAACCGTGAGCGATCGTTTCCGGATACCGCCATTCTGCGGTAAGCCTGACAACGGCGGATCTAAAAGTGTGCTGCCTGGATTCTGAATCACGTGTGCGGAGCAGTTCTCCCGCGATGACCCTGGCAGATCGTTGGCCGTCGGCCTCCGTCGCGAGTTCGTGATTGGACGTCAGTTTCTCACTGATCCTGTCGTCGGCCGCCGCGTGCTTGTGCAGGAGTCCGTTACGAGACCTGGTTCTCGAATGCCGTGCAGGCATCGTCGATCGATGAATGAAAATGGAACAGCTTGTTCAGACCGACCGCTCTTACAATTTCAGCTGCGAGTCCCTCGAAATGAGCGAACTGAACATTTCCACCCTTACTGTGCATGCGCGAGTGGATACGGACGAGTGTTCCCAGTCCAAGGCTGGAAATGTGATCGAGCTCTGCAAAGTCCAGGATGATTTTATTGCTGCCCGATTCGATTTCATGCTCCACACAGTCGAATAGGTAGCCGGACGTGTCGTCATCCAGTTTGCCACTGACTTTTAAGACAAGAATGTCGTTCTTTTCGCCAGTTTGATACCGCGCATAATCGATCATTTCCAGTCTCCGGCAGTGTGGGTAACATGGCAACAAAACACCCCGACTGCGGGCGACAGTCGGGGTGTATCGGTTTTCAGGGGTACCGTGGCCAGCCTTTGCCGTTCAGCGTCTGGTCACAGTACGCAGGCTGTTTCGCAATTCCAGATAATCCAGCGTGATCTGCATCAACTCGCGGTTGTAGAAGTCATCCTTGAAGATGTCTGCGACTTTATCGTCGCTCACTCCACTGGCCTTCTTGATCATTTCTTCCTGTTCTTCCTGCTCCCGTTTGATTGATTCCTCTTCGCGACGCAGTGTTTCTTCGTTCAACGAGATCGTTTTTCGGTTCTTTCGATCTTTATACCGATCGATGGCTTTATTTAAGCGGCCGAAGTCCGCATCGGACTGTACGCGTACCGAACTCCTGCCTGATAACTCTTCCTTCATGTCGTCAGTCAGAAAACTGGTGTATGGCATGTAACCGGCATTAGCAATGCGGTCGAAGGCCAGTGCATTGTCCAGCGAGTCTTCTCCAATTTCACGATGATCCAGGACCGATGGCAGTATGACATCGGAAATCACACCCTTGGTCTGAGTGCTTTCACCGTTCACACGGTAGAACTTGCTGATTGTCAGTTTCAAAGCGCCTCGTTGACCGCCGAACAGACTGGTGACCGGCATGACATTCTGAACGGTGCCTTTGCCGTGGGTTGTACGATCTCCGACAACAATTCCTCGACGGTAGTCCTTAATCGCTCCCGCAAAGATCTCTGAAGCGGAGGCAGACAAACGATTGCAGACGACGATCATTGGTTTGCGCCACCAGACCTGAGCGTCTTCGTCTTCAAGGATCTTTTCCGTATTTCCTGGTTCACGAACCTGCACCACCGGGCCTTTGGGGATGAACAGGCCAGTCACTTCCACTGCTTCAGTCAGGGCTCCGCCTCCGTTCCATCGGAGATCCACAATCAGAGCGTCGACGCCCTGTTTGTTAAAATCCATCAGTACCTTGCGTACATCGCGGCTGGTACTTTTGAACAAGCCGCCGCTGGAAGCTCCACTGAAGTCACGGTAGAACGAGGGGATGTTAAGAATACCAATTTTTTCCTGGCGACCCTCGAACCAGTTGCCGGTTTCTATGATCTTGCCTTCGACGTCCTGATCTTTGATTTGTACGGTCTGTCGTGTCAGTACATACTCTTCAGTCGTGCCTGCTTCCTTGCGCACCTGAAGCGTAACCTGAGTCTTTGATTTGCCACGGATATTGTCGACGACTTTGGTGAGTTTCATTTCAACGACGTCGATCAGTTCGGCTGGCCCGTTGGGGCCATCGGGATCAACCCCGATAATTCTGTCTCCTTTGATGAGACGGCCGTCGTCTGCTGCGGCGCCACCGTCGATCACTTCTTCGACGAGTGTGTACCCGTCGTCGAAACGCAGGCGAGCTCCAATGCCTTCCAGCCGCTGTCTCATTGAAATCTCGAAATCCTGCAATGTTTGCGGCGACATGTAACTGGAGTGTGGATCCAGACAGTGCGTCAAGGAGGACAGATACTGTTCAAGAATTTCGTGTCCTGCGGTCTGGTCAAGAAAGTTACGACTGCGTTTGTAGCGTTTCTGCAACCGGGTTCGCGCTTCGTCCAGTTCCGTGTCATCCAGTTTCAACATCAGCAGGTCAAATTTGATTCTTTTGCGCCAGCGTTCATTGAGTTCTTCGACGGATGCGGCCCATTTCTGATCATCGGGGTCAGTGATCATGTCTTCATCGATGCTGTAGTCATGATCGGCGTCGATCTGCTGCGAGATCGTTTCTGCACGTTCGTGCATTCTCGTGCGGACGCGTTCGAAGACGCGTGTGGCAAATTCAACATTCCCGGATTTGATCTGGTCGTCCAGTTCAGAGGCACTGCTGTTGAATTCATCAATGTCGGACTGAAAGAAGTACAGCTTTTGAGGATCCCACGCATCGACATAGCGATTGAGTAGTCGCATCGACAGCTCATCGTCAATTTTCGGGTGGGCGATGTGACGATCTTCGACCATACGTGCGACGAGTTTAGCAGTAGTGCCATCATTACTGCTGAGAACAATTGTGTCGCGGGCGATAGCAAGACCGGCGACAGTGGCCACGCCACAGAGAACTACAAGTCCACGAACAGGCGGAGTTGCCATACTGGATTCCTTGTTGGATTGCCGTACCACTGAGTAGTTGAATGATCGATCGTTGCGAGAACCAGCGACATGGAACCGACCGGGATTCGTCGCTTTTCAGGTCACCGGCCCCACGTCTGGCACCCAATCTGCAACTATCAATAGTTGCTGGGTGCCCGACTTCCCGTGACTACTTGTCGGGATTCCCTGAAATCCTAGACCACAGCCTTCCCTCGCCGCAAGGTGTTTCGCTGCACAAACATAGGCGCCCCCGGTGACTCAGCTGTTCGAACGTGGTGGAATAAACGCCGCGGTGAGAGGTTTTTCACTACCGGAAGGGCAACGCCGGGCGTCGTCCGGCCAGCGAGAGGTTGCTGAGTAATCGTTTTGGTTCATCGCCAAATGGGATTGCATCATTCTTACTATGTGAAAATAACAGGGAAAACTGTTCGCCGGAAGCTGCTGTACACAGGTAGTAATCCCAAATCACCTCCAGGTCGCTGCTGTTGCCGGAGGCCTGAACGTGTCGAATTCGCCATTTGTTATCGGTCCTGATTGTGTCTTCGGCGATGATCCGGCCACCTCGAGCCTGAATCGCCGATCGGACGTCGGAGCGAAAATCCTGGTCTGGTGTGTACTGGCCGGGTGGCATGACAATGCCCGCTGAAATATTGCATTGTGAGATTAAAGCTCCGTCTCGAATCTGTCTCAGCATGAGGACTTGATCGGTCTGGTTAAAGATGTGCCACTCTTTGCTGTGGTGAAAGGTCAGTCGCCACGGTGTCTGAAGAGCCAGAGGGTGGGCGAACCGGGATTCATTGATTTCGGACGGGACCTCGTCCGTATGAATGACTTTTTGCGTCCAGCCAATACTCACAGTTGCGTTCAGGCCAGGACTTACGGGGCCAGCCGAACGTTGCTCCTTCATCTCACATTTGAGTTCCGTCAGCAGTCGGTCGCTGGTGTTGAGTGTCAGAGTACCGCTGAGTTCCACTTCACTGGCCGATCCGAGGACAGCGCCTTTGGCTGTGCCAACGAAATGAATTTGTGCGACGTCCCCTTCCAGCGATTTAAGCTGGCACGTCAGGGAGTGATCGGTTGCCGCTTCGAGTCCCGCAAGGCGCGGAAGTACCCAGGAGTCTGTATTCCATTTTTCACCCACAGCGACCTCTCGCGAGGGCAGCAACGAAGCACAGGGCAGGGGATCACATGGCATCTGCAGCAGATCGAATTCGCCCCGCGACAAGGTGTGGGCTGCGGCCGCTACGTTCAACCCGCCACTGGTCCCCTTGACGAAGATGAGCGAACTGGTCCGCGGCAGGGAAGTCTTTGTCTCATGATCTTTGCCGACACGAGTGACAGTCGATGCCTGCGAGTATTTTCGAATTGCCTGCAGGGCGACTGGTCCGCTGAGTTTCGACGGCAGTTGCCGCTGGGCAAATGTGAAGTCTGCAGCCGAGTCTAATTCCCACTGCCGTACTCCTTCGGCTGCGGGTGTGATCAGTGTGCCCTTTATCTCAACATGACACTCCAGCAGCGTCACAAGATCAGCGTCGATTGTCACGGACAATGATGCTGCAGTGCCGTCTTCGTCTGGCACACTTATTTTTTCCGCCACCACCACTGTCGCAGTCAGGACAAACGCCACACTGCTGCCGATTCGCAACCACTTCGAGGATCTCATTCGGGCGACATGCAATCCGTGCATCGGGATATTCCTGAGTTGTGAGTCGTCGAGCCTGATGTCAGTTCTGCGTTCGACCGTTGGTGATCGCTCCAGGGATCTTCAATTTGGACAAGCTGCCGACGAAATGAATTGCAACTTCGTTAACATTCGCCACTCTGCGCGTTGTCAATACTCATTCAGCGTACCCGAATGTGAGAGACGGGTCGATAGGGCTCGAGTCGAAGGTAGGGTACCCGCTGACGGAGGACGTCAAAGACGATCCATGTATCGAAGGAATTCGACTTCGAGCCGAGCGATGTCACCGAAGGCTGACTGAAAATCGGCCAGCCGTTCCCTGGCGGAGTATTTTTCCGCCGGATCGCGCTGGCTGATATTCTGGAGATATGTTGCCAGATGTTTGCGACGCGCCGGGTTTTCCAGCAAGAAGAATGTCAGGGCCCATGCTTCACTGTAGGCGCCCAGGGTCTGGCTTTGAAACTTGCTGTCGGAGGCGATGAGTTTTGCCAGCGAGTCGGCAGGACGCTGGGGGCGATATCGATGCTGAAACCAATCATAGCGCTCCCGATTGACACGATGGCCGGACTCCTGATTGTTGCGGCGATTCCGCATTTTCGATGGTTCCATCACGGTGGCCATTCCCTCCACCATCCACAACGGTGTTTCGCCAAGTCGCGTGTGAATTCCGATATTGTACCCGACTTGATGGATCGCTTCGTGCACGATCGTGCTGGCGGTCTGTCCCGTGATTCCGGACAGTGCGATTGTTGATGAATTGATGGTACTCGTTTCCACAGCAGCGGATTGAGCAAAACCAGTGGTATCGAACAATGCGACTCGATTGGAAATCAGCGAGTAGTACCCCTGCAACCCTGGACTGGGTGGGACGCGGTCCTTCACGCAATAGCTGACGAACTCTTTTTGGGATCCGAACACGACGGCGACCAGCGGCACATCGGGTTTCACGACATGGAATCCTCGGACGCGATAGAACTGTTCGACATCACGATAGATCTGCTCAAACAACTCCGCGTACTTCACGGCGTGGCCTCGCGGTCCACACACCAGATAGTGTGTCGTTCCGGTGACTTCGTAGCGCGTGCCAAATTCCCTGCTCAGTATCGACCGGAATGTGCCGATGGAATCAGCTTTGTACCGATCCGCGAGCCTCTCGATCCCTTTGAGTTTGGGAACCTGCAGTTCGATCAGTCGCCCCTGCCGATCCATCAGCGTGCAACGGGCCTTACTGAGAGCGACAAGTTTTCCTGTATATGCTGAGTCGGCATCCTGAATGCGAATCAGTCGTTCAGCACCAGACACACGGTTTGATGCACTGAACAGCAGCAGAGTGCCGATTCCGACGGCGGCGAAACTGGACAGCATGCATGGTGGCGGTTGTATTCGTCGAAGCGATTGTGGCAATTGCATGAATTCGATTTGGTCCGTAATTGTACTTGGCGCCAAACCGGGAGCTGTCGTCAGGGGGGTATCCAACCGTAGTGCGCAATGTTGTCAGATGAACAGGAATTCTGAAACACAAGCCGAATTCGCCGGCATCATCTGATGCATGTCTTAAGCCGGCGATATGCTCAGAGTTACACGGGAAGGCGCCTGTGGATAGCGCTACGCGACGGGCGCTACTCGGCGGGGCGATCGATGGGCCGCACGTGACTCATCGATTGCAGCTGTTCGTGGCGACTGACATCATCAATAACGGTGCGAACGCCGGTTTCCTGATCCAGCTGCCGAAGGAACATTTCGAATTCAGGAGTATAGATGCCGCTCAATGCAGAGCTGTTGCTGGCTTGATGGGGAACGCTTCGCACAAGCCGGGGAGTGTCGGTATGAGTGTTCGTCGCAGCAGATTGTTTTACGGCGCGGGCAGCCCTGGTCTCTGATTCGATGCGTTTGGGTGCATGGTCGAACTGCTCATCGTCAGCGTTTTCAGCCAGCCATTTGGTGAGCTGCTCCACGACCGAGTCTGCGCTCTGCGTTCTCGTGCGACGGTCCTTTACCATCATGGATTCCAGGATCGCCTGAAATTTGAGAGGGACATCCGGGCGTTTGTCGCAGATGGGGACGGGCTGTTCTCGTTGATGAGCCAAAATCCGCTGGGCCAGGAGACCATTCGGGAACGGGGGATGTCCTGTTAATAGAAAGTAGAGCGTGCAGCCAAGGGAGTAGATGTCAGCCCGTGCGTCGGCTTGATGGCTGTCGACAGCTTGTTCAGGAGAAAGATAGTCGGCCGTCCCGAGGACGCGTTCGTCGTATTGTCGCGTGAGATCATCTTCGTCCGGACAATCAATACTGGCCAGGCCCAAATCGAGAACTTTAACGACTCCGTCCGTTGTCAGAACAAAGTTCGCGGGTTTTACGTCACGGTGGACAAGACCCGCGCGATGGGCATAGGCAAGTCCCGCGGCTGCCTGTCGGATCAGTTCGGCGGTCAGGCGGACGGGCAACGGACCCTCGCGATTCACTTTTTCCGCCAGATTCTCCCCGTGCAGGCGTTCCATGGCCATGAAGTGAACATCCGCTTGCCCGTCACTCTCACAATACAGGCCGAATACACGGATCACGTTCGCGTGGTCCAGGCCGCAGGCGATGCGAGCCTCGCGCTGAAATCGCGGCAGATAGGATGCTTTGGAAACTCTTGACAACGGCAGCACCTTCAATACACACGCTTCACCGGTCGATCGATCGAATGCTGTATAGATTGTGCTCATCCCCCCGCGAGCGAGCTTCGACTGCAGCTCATAATGCCCCAGCTGGAATCCTCGATGCTTCGCCTGCAGCAGCTTTTGAGCCTGCCAATGCGTGAGATCTCGCTGTTCCACGAGGAGCTCTGAGAGAGCCAGTGCGGTCTGTGTCGTCGAAAGGTGATCACGATCGATGCTGTCAAGTCGTTCCTCAGATACCAGACCGCTTTGCCGCACGATTTTGCGAAAAGATTGTCTTGTCAGCTGTATGGGCATGGAGCCGGTCAACTTTCTGGCTGGACCGATGACACAGGACCAGAATACGTTGCAATGGGACTGTGAATCAACACAACCCACTTGGCGACGCCATTCAACCCGTGACAGACTGTCTTTGGCGGATGAGTACAGACTAACTCGTCCAGACGTGTCCGGCCAGCGACCTGCGGAGGTTCATTCACCCACGTTGCGATGCGGTTGACCTGGGGACGCCGTGTCGAGATGGTTTACGATGTCTGCACCGGAATCGCGCTGTTAGCAGTCAATCCAACATTGAAAACTTCAAAGATGAACGAACCTGATGATGAACAGCAGCAGGAAATCCGAATGAGAGTCGGTTCGGTGATGCTCTGGATGGGCGCAGTGACAGCAGTATTGATGTTCATCGATCATGCTGGACTCAGGTTTGTGGCGATGCCGGCGTTTTGGTACCGATCAGAGTCCCTGCATTTGCTGATTTGCATTGGCTTCTTTCTGGGGGGATTGTGGCTGCTCCGTAATCATCCTCAGGCTGCAGACCACCAGAGCGATACTCCGAATGCGATCACTGCAAGTCGACGCCAATTTGACAGTGTGCGATTTTATTCAAAGGCCAATTGCCCACTCTGCGACGAGGCGATGGACATTCTGGATGAGTTCGGTGACTTTATGCCGCCGATCGAGCTCGTCGACATCGCGGGGAATCAGTTGCTCGAAGAGCAGTACGGGCAGTGCATACCAGTCATTGAAATTGACGGTCGCGTTCGATTTCGTGGTCGCGTCGACCCGGTGCTGTTAAAGCGGCTAATCGCTGCGCGGCAGCGCGAACATGATGTCCAGATGCAGGGGGAATTGCCGTGAGTATTTTGGGAATGTTCGCCAGATACCCGGAACCAGGTACAACGAAAACGCGTTTGGCGTCCACGATCGGGGATCGCGCTGCCGCGGACCTCTACGGTTGCTTTGTTGAGGACCTGGTACAACGTGTCTGCGGGCTGGCTGACCAGCTCTGGATCGCCATCACGCCGCACACCGAACAATCCTGCAAATGGATTCAGAGTCTGGCGGATTCGAACAGCAAGTCAGAAGTTAAATTACTGGCACAACCTTCCGGCACCCTTGGAGACCGCATCGCGTGGTTCTTCCGACAGGCTGCGGCTCAGGGTGGTGGTCCGGCCGTGCTAATAGGGACTGATAACCCTGATTTACCGTCTGCCAGAATCACGCAGGCACTGGAAACGCTGAGCAGTGGATCGGCGGATTTGGTCACCGTTCCAGCGGCCGACGGCGGCTATGTTCTGATAGGCCTTTCCAGTGACCCTCAGACACTGTTCGACGGGATTCGCTGGAGCAGCCCGTTTACACTCCTGGATACGATCGGCGCGGCGACGACCGCGGGTCTGCGGTTGGAGGTGCTGTCGGGATGGTACGACGTCGACCATATCGAAAACCTTGGAACTCTGACGGCTTTGCAGAAACAACCTGGTCTCACAGAGGCAGCTCCGTGCCCGCGCACGGCAGAATACCTTGAGGGACTGCTTCCCCGGATTGCAGGTGGCTGCGGCGGCTGACCAGCATCCAGCTCACACAGCGGCACTTCAGTCCAGTCACTGTGTTTTGGCGGACTTAACCGCGGCCGCATGATCAACTACACTTCCGGGCGATCCACCTCCTCCAGAATGTCGTTTGGTCCGGATGACACTATGCCCGCACTGGAAATCAATCTTTCCGGCTCAAGGGTTTTGATTGCTGATGACAATGATCAAAACCGGGAACTGCTGGATGCTTACCTTGCCGACGAAGACTATCAAATTCTGATGGCTCGGGACGGAGAAGAGACTCTGCAGGTCGTGCGTGAGCATCAGCCCGACCTGATATTACTGGACATTATGATGCCACGAATGAGCGGCTATGAAGTATGCGAGCAACTCAAAGGGGACTCAGAATTGTCCGGCATTCCGGTCTTGATGGTGACGGCACTTAACGAAATGGGCGATATCGAAAAAGCAGTGACGGCAGGATGCGACGATTTTCTGACCAAGCCGGTGAATCAGCTTGAGCTCAAGACCCGGGTCCGATCCTTGTTGAAGGTTCGTCATTTGGCCAGCGAACGCGATCGCCTGCTGGCATACCTGGAAGAGATGGAACAGCGCGTGTTGTCTGCCCGTTAAAACAGAGTGCGTGTTCGGCCGATTGCTCCCGTCGCGTGTTCTTCAGATTCGAATTTGTGATTTCGGATTTGCATTGGATATCGAAATCTCAATTCAGACTGAATCCGCAATGGCTGATGTTGACTCTGCCGAATGGCCAATTGCTGTGATCCGTAAACGGCGGGCGCAACCGTTTTTCGGTCGGCATCCCTGGGTATTTGCCGGCGCAATTGAACGCATCGAGACAGCGGGCAGAGCAGGGATGGAGGCCGGAGATCTTATACAGGTCCACTCGCATCAGGGTGAATTCATTGGCTGGGGGTTATTGAATCCTAACAGCAACATTCGGATCAGAATGTATTCGTGGGACACTGAACAGACGATTACCGACGAACTGATTTGCGGACGGATCTCGAAGGCAATCGATTCTCGCCGCTCAAACTATGAGTTAACGAGTTCAGGAATTGCGTGTCGCCTGATCTTCAGCGAAGCCGATCAGTTATCCGGTCTCACGGCCGACTGGTACGACGGATTTCTAATGGTCCAGTTCACCAGCCTTGCCCTGTACCAGTTTCGGGACGCGATCGTGAAGCAACTTCAGGACGAGCTGCAACCTCGCGGAATTTGGCTCCGTACTGAAAAGGGAGTGCGCGAGGCAGAAGGGTTAGAAGTGGCCGACTGTCTTGTTGCGGGCGAAGAACCGCCGCGACCACTGTTCATTACTGCCGGCGGGATGCAGTTTGGGGTGGACGTGCAACAGGGACAAAAGACCGGGTTTTACCTGGACCAGCGACGAACGCGCGAGGCTTTGACTCGTTATACGAATGGTCACGAAGTGCTTGATGCCTTCTGCTTTTCAGGTGGTTTTGGGTTGACCGCCGTGAAAATCGGAGGTGCAGCGAGCTCTCTTGGGATTGATTCATCGGAGGCGGCTCTGAATTTGGCAGCAGCAAATGCCGAGCTGAACGGAGTTGCGGATCGTTGCCGGTTTAAAAAGGGGGACGTCTCTGTCGTCCTGCGAGAGCTGGCAGAGCAGGGC
>JBDOMX010000056.1:0-2461 GCA_039831615.1 Planctomycetaceae bacterium | reverse complement strand
TCGCGCTCGTCCAAAGCAAGGATACCGCAGACATCTTTGCGAACCGGGGGCGATGCTGTTGCGGTCAACGCGACAATCGGGCACTTCGCCCCCGACTGCCGTTCGACTAGGTCTTCCACAAAATGTGGGATGTGCATGTATGAAAGCCTGAAATCGTGGCCCCATTCTGAAACACAGTGCGCCTCGTCAATTGCAAGAAAACTGACATGGGCGATCGATGCAGCCTCGGCCAGCTTTCTCGCGAACTTGATTTCCTGCAATCTTTCCGGCGACACGTAGAGCAGCTGCGTGTATCCATGGAGAAAATCGTCCATGGCCTGGTCCTTCTCAGACCGCGCCATGTCGTAGCTGATTGACTCGACTGCATTGACCCCACGAGAAACGCGTAAATCTTGTTTTTGATCGCGCATCAGTGCTCGCAAGGGAGAAACCACCAGAGCACCTCCAGGTAGCAAAAGGCCCGGCAGCTGAAATGCGAGCGACTTTCCGCGTCCGGTGGGCATGATCCCAAGCACCGACCGTTCCTCAAGTATCAGTCGGATCAACTCATACTGGCGGTATTCCGTCTTGGGATTTTCCGGATCGTGATGGTGGTACAGCGCTGGAATACGAAGGTGCCGACGTGCAAAGTAATCTACCAGTGGCTTGCTCAGATCGACCGGTCGCAGAGAGTTCATTTGAGATGCGCGATCGACGGACATTGCTCGGATTCGCGCACGCAATGTTGCGACGTTACACGATTCCCGGCCGAGCACATCCTGGGTGTCACCTTCCGGTACCAGCGGAATCCTCCCTTCTCGTGAAAGATCCACAACAAGATCTGCGTCGGCGTCCGCATCACGAGTCGGTTGCTCATCAATTTGAAAAGGCAGCTCCGTAACGGAATGACGATCTGGACCTCCGCGGACGACGTTCTGGAATTCCTCAACCAGTTCGGCACCGCCAACGACATCGCATTGGATGACAACAGTTTCAGGCCAGTTCCCCACTACGCCATACATCTTCTGAGCACGGGCCAGCAGAATGCCAAGCTCATACAAGGCGACGTACACGAGCCCGGGGTGAGATGTCCGATCGCTGATCGTGAATGTCCCGACTTCCGAATCGCTGCTCAATGACAAGAGAAGCCCGAGTTGAATTGGCCGGAACCACTGGCAAAAGGCGACCGCATCTTGGAGTGCCGTAAGCGTGCGTACTGGAGAGTCGTCCGGCATGTCGTCAAACAAATTCAGCTGTGTCGGAGCATGCGGTGTAACGTGCTGTTTCAGTTCATCGATGACGGACTGCGGTTCTTGTAGAATCCGGCGAGCCGGGTATCGAAATACGGGGTAACCCAGGGCGTGCAACTGGTTCTGGCGGTCGAGTTCGTACTCGAAGCGATCCTCTCCAATTTGTTCACGATCGTGATACTCCCGGCCATCAACCTCGATGATTACTGGCCCGTTGGTGGTCGGAAGTTGAAAGTCAACGATGTAGGGAGCAAATCGTTTTTGGGGTTCAATGAAGGCGAGCGGCCCGGTGCCAAACGCTGGCACGAAGACATTGACGATGAATGCACGTTCGGCAAAGTGTGGATCAGGATTATCTTCCGAAGCCTCAAAGAGCCCGTGTTCTCTGAGCCACTCGTCTACTTCGGGAGGCACCGGACTGAAAGACTCATTCGAGGTGACCATGCTGGCCACGTCGGGGCGAAACGCGTAGTCAATGAGAAATGAAGGCCCCTGATAGTACGGACCGAGGTTCGTCAGATCGTCCGCTACATCGATGTAGCCATGGTTCTTAAACCGATCTTCAGGCGGGATGGCAAACAGATCAGCGGCTTGGCAGGCAAGCCGTTTGATGAGGGCGAACTCCACGCTTGGCGCCACCTGCTTGAAGCGTGATTCGAGCTTCTGCTGTGCTGTCAGGTTCTCCTCATCTGGAGACTGAAGACGTGTGTCGATCAGCCTGGATACGACATCGAGTAGCTCCCTTGTCCGGCGATCAAAGTCACCGCCGGTTTCGGTTGCCGGGATGTCATGACCTTCGCTTGTTTGCGGCGAATTGACGACATCTGTGCCACAGTGGTCACTTTCCCCGCATTCTTCTGCTTCTAGCACGGTTTCCGGTTGTCGCGGAGCCTGTTCATGATCAATCGTTTTCCATAGATAATCACTGTCCTTCTCGAACAGACTGCCTTCCCAACGATACAGAACGGAATTGACTTCACTGCGTTCCGCTCCAATAGCCCCTGCGATGTGGCGCGCTTTCTTCTTCGGGTGATCTCGAAGATACGTCTTGATGTCGTCTTGGAGGCACATTATCGGTCAATCCACTTCGCCGAATCGCAATTGCGTCACAACGCGCGGTACAAATCGAGTCCGCACGGCAACTCTACATGTGGATTCAGCTTATGTCGACTCAAGAGGTAGGCAAGTGCGCCGGGAGATCTCGAGAAGTGGTGGGCAGAGGCGCTTCAGAT
>JBDOMX010000468.1:0-2461 GCA_039831615.1 Planctomycetaceae bacterium | reverse complement strand
ACAGGGCCGTGGCGTGTGTATTTGAGTTCAATGACGACGGGGCCTTGTCCCTTAACTGAAATCTCATCTTCAATCACGGTCATGTCTTCCCATCGTCCGAGGTGCTGGTACTGATTCGGATTGTCAGGGTTTGTTGTGTAGACACGAAGGTCTTCGTTGTCTTGACCGAACACGGTTAGTCCCCAGGCGCCGTATTCGTTATGCCCGATCGAGACGCCTGGAAGTACCGGTTCGCCGCCGCCGATCACATTCCAGCCTGGTGCGACCAAGTGCACCCAATAGCGTAGCGATGGAGATGATTGAGCTCGGTGGGGATCATTGGCCATGATGGGCATCCCGGTGAGCGTGCGACTGCCTGAGACCACCCAGTTGTTACTACCGATCGATTCGTAGTCTCGATGTTGCATGTCGAGTTCGCTAGGCAGAGCCTGAGCCAGTTGGTCGATGGCAGTTGGGTCGCCTCGGTAGGCGAGGGCAACATCTTCAGGGAGAAATTCAACATTGCGGCGATGCGCGCGGTACAGGTTTAGGATGTCATCGTTCATGATGGAGGCATCGATCGCCGGATCAAGGGTAAGGTCGGGGTCGCCGTAGTAGTAGTTGAGTTCTTTGACGGCGTCTGACCCGAGCAGAGCGACAGCTCGTGCCGTGTTGAGCTCTTGGGTCACATTGCTGACGAGGCCATTGTGTCTCGAGATGACCACTTCCGGTGTCCAGTGTCCTGGGATAATTCCCAGTAGTTCGAATTCGATCGGCAGTAAGTCGGGATGGCGTTCCGTATGCGTGATGTACGCGTTGATCCCGTCGACGAATGCCATCACGATGTCCTCACCTCGTTCGTGATAATGGTTGAGCTCGGTCGTCAGGTCGCCTCGGAACTGGTGAAGCCGGGCGCCGGTATCCCGAGTGAGTTCGCGTTCACCCAGGATTTCGGCGACGGTCCCAGTGGCTTGACGGCGCCAGATCTCAAACTGGAACAATCTGTTTCGGGCTGCGTCGTATCCTTGCGCGAAAAACAGGTCATGCTCGTTTTCTGCATAAATATGCGAAATGCCCCAGCGATCCGTCACGATCTCGACAGGTGAGATCAGTGATTCGACGCGCAGCGTCTCGCGCTGTTGAGCGTAGGCTTGGGACGTTCCGAAACCTATGAGTAGTAGAAAAAACGCCAGATTGATTCTGGGTCGTGAGCAGCAGGAATTGTTCATTAAGTTCGGCATAATTAAGACTCGGAATAGCGATAACGTGATTATATGTGCCGGTTGGCGAACGCGGGCACTACAATGGCTGCAATTCTTGAAATGAGCGGAGTGAATTGATGAGTCAAGCGCGGACACCACACCACATGTACGTTGCCCAGCAGGACGACGACCGGATCTCTATTTATACGGTCGACCCGGAAACCGGGGGTCTATCGTTGCAAGAGGATGTCGCGGTGGAAGGTGGGCCAGCGCCGCTTGCGCTGAGTCCGAATAAAGAGTTCCTGTATGTTGGCTTGCGAGGCAGTCAACAAATTGCGACCTATCGCGTGGAGTCGCCTAGCGGCCGTCTCTCGGTTGTCGGAAGTGTCCCGCTTCAAGGAGAGCCTGTGTATGTGGCGACTGATCGGACAGGTCGTTACATCCTGTCAGCCTATTACTATCAGAGCACCGCGGCCGTACACGCAGTTGACCAGCGTGGCGTGCCGACGTTTCCTCCGGTCGAGTGGCGGCACACCGCACACGGTGCTCATGCGATGTTGACGGATCGTTCGAATCGGTTCGCGTACGTGCCGCACATCGCCAACCGTGGCCCAAACGCCATTTTTCAATTTGGTTTCGATGAGCAATCCGGCCGTCTGACGCCCGCCGAACCGCCGATGCATTCGCCAAGTGAATATCTTGGTCCTCGTGCGTTGGCCTTCCATCCAGTGCTCGACATTGTTTATTTTTCTGATGAGCAGGGATGCAGTGTGACGGCATATGCCATCGATAGCTCAACTGGTGTGTTAACACCGTTTCAGACGATTTCCACGTTACCGTCTGGTTACAGCGGGATGAATACGTGTTCGCAGATACACATCACCGCGTCTGGTAAATTTCTTTTTGCCCCGAATCGCGGTCATAACAGTATTGCGAGTTTTCTGGTTGACGGGTCGACCGGCCGATTGACGGCCGCAGGCCGAGTGGGTACCGAGCCAGTCCCCCGGGCTTTCGGTGTCGATCCGGACGGGCGTTTTCTGTATGCGGCAGGGCAACAATCTAGTCGTTTAGCCTCCTATCGAATTGACCAGATGAGTGGTGAGCTCACTGCTCTTGAAACGTATGAGATTGGTCGAAATCCGATGTGGGTCTTAATTACAAACTTGAGTAGTTAGTGAAGGAGAACTGTATGCGTGTGTTTGCGTGCGCTGTTGTGATCATGACGTTCGGACTTGTGGGCCAAGCGCAGGGTCAGAACTATGTCTCGGTGACTGATGCCG
>JBDOMX010000819.1:6632-10749 GCA_039831615.1 Planctomycetaceae bacterium | reverse complement strand
AAGACCGCGACTGTCGCCATCGAGCGCGCATACGGTTCGCTCCTTTTCTGCTCAAGTAATCGCTCATCCCGCGAACGCCCCGGAATCGGTTTGACCGATGCCGTGCCTGAAGGTCCGCGCCGACGATAGCAAAAAGCTATGAAAACGGGTCCATCCGCAGTCGTCAACGCATACTGAGTCGCAAACGCACTTCGCACGCACAACTCCCGCCCCTCCGCACGAAGCACCCATCGACTTCTCGCAACGGTGCGCAATGCAGGCTAAGTCAGGCGACTCGCCGTCGCTGGACTGCCCCATGTTGGCCGCAAAGCGTGCCGAGTATGGGGGAATGATTGACTCGGTTCGCATCCGAATTGTATCTTTTGGACTGTTGAAACGGAGGAAGCTTCGATTTCAGCATCCCACCAACACTGCAGCGTTCCCACCAATCGAACCTTCCCGGATGACCGCCCATGAGACCCCTGGTCTTTATGCTCGTCCTGTTGACTGCAGGCGAACTGCTCGCTGAGGACGAACCTCTGCACCAGGTCATTGACAAGCACCTGGCTGCCGCTGGTGATGAGGCGCCGGTTTGTCGTGACGCCGAGTTTCTTAGGCGAGTTTCCCTGGACCTGATCGGCCTTCCTCCCACGGCGGACGAGGTGCGCGCTTTTGTTGCAGATCCGGCCGGTGATAAACGAACGCGCGCGGTGGATCGACTGCTTGAGTCGCCTCTCTGCGATCGGCATCTTACGGCGACACTGGACCTGATGTTGATGGAACGCCGTGCCAACCAGCACGTTCCCCAGGATTCGTGGCACAACTGGCTGTTCCAGCAGGTGCGTGAACGGCGGCCATGGAATCAGATCGTTTCCGAGATTCTGCAGGCCGACGGGGATGATTCGGCCACCCGACCGGCGGCGCGATTTTTTCTCGACCGGCAATCGGAACCTCATCTGCTCACACGCGATGTTGGACGAATCTTTTTCGGACGCGATCTCCAGTGCGCCCAGTGTCACAACCATCCGCTGTTCGATGACTACCTGCAGGTCGACTATCATGGCCTGCATGCCTTCCTGGCCCCGGGGTACGCGGTCGTTCGCAAAATCAAAAAAAAGGAAGGTGACAAGGAAACAACAACCGACGTCACCGTGCACGCCGAGAAGGCCGGCAGTGACCTGACGTTTGAGTCGGTATTTTTCGAAGGCACCACGCGTCGGACGGGGCCTCGACTGCCGGACGACGTGTCGATCTCAGAAGAGTTCCGCTATCCCGGAGATGAATACGAAGTGGAACCAGCGGAAGGGATCAAGTCGGTGCCCCGGATCAGCCGGCGAGCCAAACTGGCGGAGTTGGCCACATCCGGCTCGAACCGCATGTTCAACGAGAATATTGCCAATCGACTTTGGGCGCACATGCTCGGACGAGGCCTCGTCCATCCGGTCGATCTGCACCATTTTGAGAATCCTCCCACTGATCCGGACCTGCTGAGAATTTTGGGGCAACAGTTTGCCGCGATGGATTTTGATGTTCGCGGGTTCCTGCGTGAAATCGCCCTGTCTCGCGGGTATCAACGGCCGTTCGACAGGCCCCAGGATTTGATTGAAGTGGCGTCAACGGCAACAGCTCTGCTGGCCGAACGCGCACTGCAAATTGACGCCCTCGAGAAGGCAACAACGGATGCTGCCGACGCGTGCGAACTGGCCACCGAGCACTGGGACGAAGCTCAGGAAGCACTGGTTCCGGTCGCCGCTGAAGTCGATCAGGCCCGCAAGGTCTACGATGAAGCACGAAAAGCGTTGAAGTCGGCTGAAGACGCTCTGGCAAAGACGACGGCGGAGCTGCAAATGAAGCAGCAGGCGTTCCCGTCTGTCCAGCAGGCGGCGACGGCATCCCGGACGGCCGCTGATCTCATCAAGGACGATGCTGAACTCCGGGCCGCCGCAGAATTACTTGCCAAACGCGTCGATGAACTCCAGGAGTCGGTGACTCAGCTCACGGCGACCGCTGACGAGCAAACAAAGGCCACGGAAGGTCCTCGGACGGACTTCGTGAAGAAGAAACAGTCCGTCGATGAAGTATTGGCAAAGTTGCCTCCTCTGGATGCGGCACTGCGGGAGTCCGAAGCCGTCCTGCTGGAGAAGCGTCGACTGATGCAGCGCCAAAAGACTGAACTGGCGGCAGTCCAAAATGAAGTGGAGACTCTGCAGGAGTTGGCGGAATTGCCGGTCTTGCACGAAGCGGTGCGGTCGGCCAGCGAAACGCGAACGAAGCAAATGGCCGAACGTGACGTTGCTCACCAACAGCTGACTGCTCAGTTGGCCGTCGTCGAACAAATTCAGGAATCGGTGACACAGTTGGAGCAAACGCTGGCAGACGCCGACCGACTGGTGGAACAGGCGAACAACCTGCATGCCGAACGCGCAAAACCTGTGCTCGCGCTTCAGGCAACGATTGATGCCGCCGAGGCTGCTCAAAGGACACTCAATGACGACCCCGTCCTCGCAGAAGTGACGTCGAAGCTCCAGGAACGCCTGTTGCCGCTGCAGGAGGAACTCGATCGCGCTCAGCTTGTTGTCGAGGTGGCGGTTCAGGAATGCGACCGACACAACACAGCGCACAATGTGGCACTGCAAAGCCTGAACGAAGCCGTGTCTGAGCGGGAACGGCGGCAAGCAGTGCTCACGCAGGCCGAGGGGAGTACGGAACACGCGCGGGCTGTCGTGGTCGAGGCTGAGGCTTCACTCGACTCGGCGGTAGGAGACTTGACCGAACGCTGGACAGCTGATTTTACGATGGCGTCGTTAAAACCGCTGACGCCCGAACAAATGTGCTGGTCGCTGCTGAGAGTGACAGGAGTGTACAACCGGCAGCGTCAGGCGGAGGCGGATAAGTTGGCGGCTGAGAGCCCCATGACGGACGACCAACGGAATGATCCTCTGCAGGTCGCCGATCGCCGGCGGCAAATTGAACAGAAGTCGTACGACACGCTGAAAACGCATGTCGGAACCTTTGTGAAGTACTACGGCGCAGCCGCTGGACAGCCGCAGAACGATTTCTTTGCCACAGCCGATCAGGCTCTTTTTGTGGCCAATGCCGGCGTGTTGAATTCCTGGGTGGCTCCGGCGGCCGGCAATGTGACCGAACGCGTCATTAAAGCGGAGACAGCGGACACGGCCGCCGAGGAACTGTATTTGGCAGTTCTGAACCGTCATCCTTCCGAGCAGGAAACCGCCGAAGTGGCCGACCTGCTGGCAACCGGGGAACAGGACCGCGAAACCATTGCCAAAGAACTGGTTTGGGGTTTGATGACATCGATTGAGTTTCGCTTCAATCATTAACCGGAAACTCTCACAAGGATCGCCGGAGCCGACGGGTCCTGCCAGCGAATCGCGTTGTCTCCGCGACAGGATGAATGCGGAAGGCATTCCGCAGCCCCTGCTCCAGGGGCTGCCGGAGTCTGGCCCCGGGACTCTCCGTGGTTTGCGAAGGAAATTTCGGTTTTGATGCGCCGACAACGTAAATCTGATGACGCATGGACCGCAATGCGCGTGCAAATGTGTCCGGTTCAGGGAATAATCTAAGAGGTTGATCGGTATCGTCCAGATGCCGGGACTGTCCTCCGGTCCTGCCCCGCCATCCTTCCCGCATTTCTTCTGCGTGAAACGACCCACATCATGTGGTCACTCCACAATCTCTCGTTCCTGATCCTGTTGGTGGGCTCGACTCTTTGTGCAGCAGATGCCGGTGCACAGGGCAACTCTGTCGTGGTGACGGAAGTAATTGAACGCGAGATCAACGGTGGACACCGCGTCGTGGGAACTGTGATGCCCATTCAGAAAAGTACGGTGGGCACAGCGGTTGATGGTCGCGTCGTCGAATATCTCGTCAATGTCGGTGACCACGTGCAGGCGAGGCAGCCCCTGGCGAAACTGCGAACCGGGACTCTGGAAATCGAGCTTAAGGCGGCCCAGGCAGAACTCACTCTTCGTCAGGAAGAGCTTCGTGAACTGCAGAACGGGTCACGACCGGAAGAAATCTCCGAAGCACGGGCCCGCATGCTGGCAGCTCAGGCCATTCGAAAGAACTCGCGGACTCGACTGAACCGACCCCAACAGCTGTTTCAGCGCCATGCGGT
>JBDOMX010000819.1:0-6622 GCA_039831615.1 Planctomycetaceae bacterium | reverse complement strand
TCAACGAAACTGAACTTGATGACGCGGCGGAGCAGTCTGAAGCGGCGAGCCAGGCATTGCTGGCGCTGGAGAGCGCATTGCAGCGAATCGAGACCGGTCCGCGTGCCGAGACAATTGCCCAGGCGCAGGCGCGGGTGGCCCTGCAGGAGTCACAGGTTGAGTTGATCGAAGATCGGATCAAAAAGTATACGATCTTTGCCCCGTTCGACGGATACGTCACCGCGGAGCATACGGAAGTCGGTGAGTGGGTCAGCAGCGCCGATCCGATTGCCGAGGTTATCGCGCTCGATCGGGTTGAAGTGTTGTGCAATGTCCCGACAGAACAGGCCGTCAGGTTAAGACGGGGGATTGAAATTCGGGTCGAGTTTCAGGAGTTGCCTGGTGAAGTCTTTACCGGCGCCGTGGATCGCGTCGTGCCAATCGCGGACAGCCGAACACGAACGTTTCCGGTCAATATTCGGCTGCAGAATCGGATCAATGACGATCATCCTGTGCTGATGGCCGGAATGATGGCGCGAGCTGTTCTGCCGACAGGGAGTCGATCCATCATGCCACTGGTACCGAAAGATTCGCTGGTTCTCAACGGGAGCCGGCGCTATGTCTTTGTTGTGGGCTCCGCCGGCGATCGGTCCGGGAAAACCGTGCGATCGGTTCCCGTCACGCTGGGTGTTGCAGACGCCGGCCTCGTGCAGGTGGACGGTGATCTCCAGGCCGGTGATTTGGTCGTCGTTCGAGGGAACGAGCGGCTGAAGGATGGCCAGGAAGTTTCGATTGCCGTTCCTGAAGTTCCAGATGATGTCGTGGCGGACTAACAGTGCAGCTGATTGATGCCTTCATTCACAATCCGGTCAAAGTCACAGTGGGTGTGCTGCTCACGGTGATCTTTGGCGGCATCGCCATGATTCAGATGCCGAAGCAGCTGGCACCGGAGATTGAAAATCCGGTCCTCACGGTCGAAACACGCTGGCCCGGTGGAAGTCCGCAGGAAGTCGAACGGGAAATTGTTCAGGAACAGGAGGAACAGCTGCAGAGTGTCGAGGGCCTCGTGAAGATGTCTTCTGAATGCCAGGATTCAGAAGGTGAAATCACGCTGGAATTCGAAGTCGGCACTAACGTCGAAGACGCCATGCTTCGCGTCAGTACGAGGCTGCAGCAGGTCCGTGAGTATCCTCTCAGTGCCCAGGAACCGGTCATCCGTGCGTCGAATGTTTCTGATCGTCCGATCGGGCGATTTGTGCTCACCGCGCGGCCGCCGGAGCCGGACCGCATCGTGGAGTTTCAGAAACAACATCCGGCATGCGCGGCGTATTTGGAGTCATCACTGCGAGCGATGAACAGCGGGCTGCGGGTCTACCGACTCCAGCAGGCATGGCGGGAACATGGCAATCAGTACCCGGAGCTCAAAGAGCTGCTGCCTCCGGAAGTGGATCTCCAGCAGATCCGCAAGTTCTCTGAAGACGTGATCGAAACGCGTCTGGAGCGAGTGCCAGGTGTTTCCGACGCCTACACGTACGGCGGGCGGCAGGAAGAGCTTCAGGTTGTGGTCAACCCGGAACGCCTGGCTGCACGTCAGCTGACAGTGGCCGATGTTCGCGACGCACTTAACAACCAGAACAAAGACACTTCGGGTGGTGACTTTTGGGAGGGAAAACGTCGTTGGGTGATTCGGACGTTAAGCCAGTTTCGAACACCCGAACAGGTGAAGCAGCAGGTGCTGGCGGTGCAGGACGGAGCGCCGATCTACGTAGGCGACGTGGCCGACGTGCGGATCGGATTCAAGAAGATGGACAGCATCTCCCGACGTTACGGAGTTTCCAGCAATGGGCTGGGAGTCAGTCGCGTGTCCGGGGCCAACGTGCTGTCGGTGATGGACGGAGTTCGCGCGGCTGCTGCGGAACTGAATCAGGGTATTCTGAAGCAGCGAGGTCTGGAACTGTATCTGTACTACGACGAAACCGACTACATCCATTCAGCCATTGGCCTGGTGCAGCAGAATATCATCGTCGGCGGAGCACTGACGATGATCGTGCTGCTGTTGTTTTTGCATCTCGGACGACGCACGCTGGTGTTTGTTCCGCTGATTGCCGGCTCAGCAGTGGCGGCGGCGTACATCTCCTCTGATTTTGTCGTCGTTACGCTGGCACTGGTCATTATTGCCGGCTTTTGGTTTGGCCGCGGAGCACTGGTGGTCGGTCTGGCGATTCCTGTCAGTGTGATTGGGACTTTTCTGCTGCTGGGTTTAATGGGTCGCTCTTTGAATGTTGTGAGTCTCGCTGGACTGGCCTTTGCTGTCGGAATGCTGGTCGACAACGCGGTTGTCGTACTGGAGAACATCTTTCGTCGCTATCAGACGGGGGAATCCCCCGTTGCCGCGGCGATCAACGGCACGAAAGAAGTCTGGGGCGCCGTGATTGCATCGACGCTCACAACCATCGCGGTGTTCGTGCCCGTGCTATTTGTGCAGGAGACGGCCGGTCAGCTGTTTCGAGACATCGCACTGGCCATCAGTTGTGCGGTCGGCCTGTCTCTGATCGTTTCGTTTACAGTGGTTCCGACGGCTGCTTCTCGACTCTTCAAAGACGGCCGGGCCGCAGATGATGAAAATGCCCAGCGTTCGACGGGCTGGCTGCCCCGTATTCTCAACGGAATGGGGCTGCAGTTGGTTGCGAGCGTCACCGGGATCAACCGTTGGATTCAGAAAGGAACGCTTCGTTCGCTGGCCGTCGTCGTTTTGATGGTGGGCGGCTCAGTTGCCTTAAGTTACTGGTTCTGGCCAAAGCTGGAGTACCTGCCATCCGGAAACAGGAATTTTGTATTTGCCAGTGTATCTCCGCCGCCGGGTTACAATATGAACCAGCTGATGGAGATGGGCGCCAAGATTGAGGAAGATCTGAAGCCGTACTGGAATGCAGATCCGGGCAGCGCCGAGGCACAGCAACTCGAATATCCAGTGATCAACTATTACTTTTATGTGGTGCGCGGCCGACGGGTGTTTATGGGGTGTCGTGCGGACGATCCAGGCCGTGTGGCCGAACTGATACCGCTCATCAAGGAGATTGGATCGCAGTTTCCGGGGACGAATGCTGTGGCCAAGCGATCGAGTCTGTTTGAACGCGGACGGAACTCGGGACGAACAATTGACATCGAAATCACCGGACCGGACCTCGAACAGCTGGTCGCCATCGGGGGACAGGTCCTGGACGATGTCAGCAACCTGCTGCCGGAAGCGCAGGCGATGGCGCGTCCCAGTCTGGATCTGTCAGGACCGGAGATTCACATTGAGCCTCGGCTCATGGAGTCTGCGGATATGGGGATCAATGCATCCGAGCTGGGATACACTGTTGACGCTCTGGTCGACGGTGCTTATGCCGGTGACTTCTTTTCCGGTGGTGACAAGATTGATCTGACAATCGTGGGCGATGAATCATTTGCCAGGCGAACACAGGATCTCAATTCCCTGCCCATTTCGACCGCGTTCGGCCAACTGGTCCCTTTGTCGTCCGTGGCCAATATCAGTCTCAGCAGCGGCCCCGAACAAATCAATCGGCGTGAACGGCAGCGAGCGATCACAATTCAGGTCACTCCACCGGTCACAATGCCGCTCGAAGATGCTATGCAGCAGATCAATGAATCGATTGTCGATCCACTGATCGCCTCGGAAGCGCTGGACGGCGGCTACCTGATCACGTTGTCCGGAACGGCCGACAAGCTGCGTCAGGCCTGGGCGGCGCTCAAATGGAATCTCCTGCTGGCACTGACGATCACGTACCTGCTGATGGCGGCTTTGTTCGAAAGCTGGCTCTATCCCTTTGTGATCATCTTCAGCGTTCCGTTGGGAGCGGTTGGTGGAATTCTTGGACTGACCGTGCTCAATCTGTTTGTGTTTCAATCACTGGACGTGTTAACGATGCTTGGATTCGTCATCCTGATCGGCACGGTTGTCAACAATGCCATCCTGATTGTGCATCAGTCACTGAATTATATCCGCGATCAGAACATGGACCCGCGTGAGGCCATTCCGCTGAGCATCCGCACGCGGGTGCGGCCAATCTTTATCACCACGCTGACGACAGTGCTTGGACTGCTGCCGCTGGTCGTGTTTCCCGGAGCGGGCAGCGAACTCTATCGCGGCCTCGGCAGCGTGGTGCTGGGCGGCCTGGTGGTCTCGACGGTCTTTACGTTGTTTCTGGTTCCGACTGTGTTTGTCGTGACGCTGGACGCTAAAAACCTGCTGATTCGACTGCTGTCAGCGGAGCCGACGACCCGGCTGTCAGCCGAGCGTTAAGCGGACCAGATCGTCCGCAGCGGTCGCGAGCCTTGCCGCCGTCGACTGCTGCGTGGGCCGCATCAGGATCGACCCGGGACCTGCGCCTGCGCAGGATCGAACAGCATTCCCGGCCGGTTCAGAACAGTTCCAGCAACGGTTTGCCATTGCCAAAGAGATCGGACGGCTGGGACTGAGCGTCCGGTGCCTGTTCTGTGTTGAGTCCCATGGCGTGGTAGACAGTTTGAGTGACATCGCCGGGGGAGATGGGCCGTTGCAGCGGATATTCAGCGCGTTTGTCACTTTCGCCGAGCAACTGACCTCCTCGAATTCCGCCACCGGCCAGCAAATCCGTCTGGCAGGCCGTCCAGTGATCGCGGCCGGCTCCTTCGACGCCGCCCGAACGTCGATCGCCAATTTTTGGTTTGCGTCCCATCTCACTCGTCACGAGCACGAGCGTGTTTTCCAGCAGACCTCGCTGGTCCAGATCTTCCAGCAGGGCGGAGTAGCCCTGGTCGAACTCGGGCAGAAGATTGTCTTTGAGACAGTTAAAGTTGTTTCCATGAGTATCCCAGCCGCCGGCGCTGGAGCATTTTTTCCGAAACGATTCGTCTTCTTTCCAGAAGACGGTGACGAACGGGACTCCAGCTTCCACGAGTCGACGAGCCATCAGCAGACTCATGCCGTTGATTGATTCTCCGTAGCGCTCGCGAACGGAGCGGGGTTCATGTTCGAGGTCAAATGCTCCGGTGGCGGATGCCGACGTGAGCAGGTCGAAGGCCTTCTGCTGTTGCCGCATGTGATTCGTCACAGAACGTTGCTCATCCCAGGTTCGTCGCGTTTCATCCAGCGCTGTCAGCAGCGAGCGGCGATCGGTCATTCTGGATCGCGTGATTGAACCGTCGAGCACGAGCGAAGGGGCCGCGAAGCGCTGGGGCTGCTGCGGGTCACCGTGCAGATATAAAGGATCATGTTCCACGCCCAGCCGCGCGGCAAACTGCCCGGGTCGTGTGTAGGGAGCTTTGCTGGGTTTGTGTGGCAGCGTAATGACCTGCGGGAGTGACGGATGGGCGGGAAGCTGCGACCCCACGACACTCCCCATGAATGGCCAGTCATCCGGATAGGGCCGACGGTCATTGCCCTGCGTGCGAAACGTGAGGTCAGGCGTGCGTCCCGTAAGATTGTAGTAGTAGCCGGCGTGGTGGTCACCGGTCGCTTTTCCAAAGTCGGTCACTCCATGAACCAGCGTCATGTGATGCGCCTGGCGGGCCGTGAGCGGCAGATGTTCACACAGCTGAATCCCGGGAACGCTGGTGTCAACAGGATCGAAGACGCCGCGATAATCCAACGCCGCCCGGGGCTTCATGTCCCATGAATCGATGTGAGATGCCCCGCCACACAGAAAAAACAGGATCGTCGATTTTGCGGGAGCCGCCGTGCCGGTGACTGCCGAAACCGCAGATTGTTGACGGGCGATTTCACCCACGCCGGCAGCCGACGCCACGAGGAATGTTCGGCGGCTGAGAATTGAGTTGGGATTTGTCGGCATGTGCAAGGTCTTCCGCGATGGGATACTCAGGCTGCTGTATCTTACACGCTCATTCCCACCGAATGTCAATACTTCAGGAATCGACGGTGGGAGTCCGTCGCTTTTTGCAGAATCGTCGGCACGAAGCGACTCGTTGCTGCCACGCCGGGTGAGTGTAAGTGGTGCGCAACTGTTGCTGCGGGGCTCCTCTCCTGTCGCCGACGATCGGGGAAGCAGTCGTGGATCCTCGGTCCAACAAACGGATTTGCATCTACCGCTCGCTGCCCTCACACTCTCCGGCAACGTACTCTCTTAAACTTATCAGCAGGATTTCATGGCATGTCCCACAATTTTCGCGATCGGCTCAGGAACGGAGAACGCCTGTGCGGGACGATGGTTACACTCCCGACACCGGCTGTTGCTGAGATTCTTGCCGATACCGGCTTCGACTGGTTGTTTGTCGACGGAGAGCATGGTCCGCTGGGGACGACGGAGGTGCTCAGTATTCTGCAGGCCGTTGGGGACAGGATTCCGTGCATTGTTCGAGTTCCGGTTGCGGACGAAGTTTACATTAAGCAAGTGCTGGACCTCGGCGCTGCGGGGATCATCGCTCCTCAGGTAAACACGGCTGAATTGGCGGCGGCTGTCGTCAGTGCTGCGCGGTACGCTCCGGAAGGCTCGCGAGGAGTCGGTCTGGCGAGGGCTCATGGATACGGAATGGCGTTTCAGGACTACATCGAGAACGCCAATCAGCACACGACAGTGATTGTGCAGGCGGAACATGCGCTTGGCGTCGAAAATATCGAATCCATCGCCGCGGTACCGGGGAT
>JBDOMX010000359.1:0-2471 GCA_039831615.1 Planctomycetaceae bacterium | reverse complement strand
CGAAAGGTTCAGCAGGTTTTTGCAAAATCTCAAAGAAAACTCAAATTTCCTCAGCGGCACGATGAATGACGGCGTTGATCTGACCACCTGCCAGCAGCAACGAGCCGGTCAGATACAGCCAGACCAGCAACACCACGACGCCACCCAAAGCCCCATATGTCTCGTTGTAGCGGGCAAAATTCTCGACGTAGATGCGAAACCCCTGTGTCACGCCAACCCAACCGGTCGTCGCAAACAGGCTCCCCGGCGATACGGCGTGCCAACGGACTTTCGTTCCAGGAATCAGCCAGTAGATCACCGAAGTCGCCAGCAACATGAATCCACAGGCCACCCCCCAGCGAACTCCCACGGAACACAGAACATGGACCCAGGGGAGGTCGACCAGCCGGGTCATCGGCCCGGCAAGTTTCGGCCCGACCAGCAGCAACACCATCGCAATCAGCAGCAACAAGGCCACGCCGAACGTCATCGCCAACGACATCGCGCCGGCTCTCCCGAAACGACGATGTCGCTCGACTCCAAACGCGGCATCCAATCCCGCTCCGATTGTGAGAAACAGTTTCGATCCCGCAATGCCCAACACAACCACCGCCCCCAGAATCAAGCCTGTCGTCGACTTCGCCTGAATATCCCGAACCTGATCTTCAAACAGACCGACGACGTTGCCTGGCATGCCGACATCAACGGCGCGCAGAAAACTCTCCATCACGCCTTTCAAGGGCAACTGAGCGACCCCGGCAATCACCACGATCAACAGCGGTGCCAATGCGAGAATCGAGTAATACGCAAACTGTGCACTCCGTGCGGCCAGTTGGTGATTGCGGTAACCCGCTACCGTTTTCAGAGCAACTCTCCAGAGGGAGAGTCCACCAAACCGCCACAACGAGGCTGGCATGGCATGTGGGGCCTGACTGCCAGTTGGTGTTGCTGGATCGGACACGAAGAGGACTCCAGAACTTGCCCAGATACGAAGAACGACAACTGAGAGGGCGACGGAATCATAGAGACCACACTGGGATCGACCAAGATCGACCACTCGATAACCGCTGCAACCCGTAGAATCGTTAAAGTCGCGAACTCTCGATCGTCGATGAAAGGACTGACGGCGTGCCTTCTGCGCGCCGGATTGGATCAATTTGACGGCTACCATGGGAACGGGCCATGTTGCGACTGTCCTTGCTCGGCTCGACAATTCTCCTGGCCGGTTCGCTCCTGGGCTGCCGTTGCCCGCAGAACGGCGGCTACTACGATCCTTATACCAGCACGTACTCTGTCGGCTTCGGAAGAAGTCACCTGGGCGAAACGGTCGCGCGTCCGCACAAACGGTGGTCCTGGTGGCCTTTCGGTGACGACGACGATTGGGACAAAGAAAATAGAAGGCCCTGCGGACGTGCCGACTGCCAACACTGTGGCCACCGCGGAGTGCATTCGCAGGCCACCACGCATCATGTTGGCTGGAATCCCGACGGTCAGGCGTCTCAAAACGGATATCGACCCTCGGACGGTACGGATTTTTCGTACTCTCGAGGGGCACTCCCGATGGCTACCCCTGGTCCAGTCTCGGAACCACCGCTGACGGCAGTTCCACCAGCCGAAAGCCCGGCCACTGTCCCGCAGACTCTGTTCGAGGCCCCACCGCCTCCGCCCCCCTCGAAGCAAGAGGCGGGCTGGAAACCTCGCGGAAGTTCGGTGCGACGCTGATTGTCGGTGCTCTGATCCTCAGAAGTTGACTGCCTCGAGGCGGCTCGACGCAAACATCGGCCGTTGCATTCAGGTTCTCGAACCGCTGTAATGACGCCGTCGGTTCCACGAGGTGATCGACGCGCTTCCTGACAGCGGAGATCATCATGCTGCGTCCCACCAACTCCTTGAACACTTTCGCCCGTGCCGTTGCCGTCCTGTTGGTGTCGCTCATCCTGGGCAGCCATTCTCATGCGACGCAGGCCGCAGACGAAAAAGGATTCGCTCGCTGGGAAAAAGCGATCTCCACATTTGAAGAGCAGGACAAACTTAACCCGCCGCCGAAAAACGCAATTCTCTTCGTCGGCAGTTCCAGTATCCGCTACTGGAAAGTGGAAAAATCCTTTCCAGGGATGCCAGTCATCAACCGCCCAGGACCGAGGAACCCTTCCTTGACCATCTGCCCGATCTGATGACGAAGTCCAGGGGCAGCACGGGGTACTATCGCACCGGGTTCAGGAACAGCAGCAGCGGGGGCCTCTCGTACAACGTCGTCGGCTAATATATCAACCGCATCATCGATGGCACCTTTGGGAGCATCTTTAGGGACGACATCGTCTACCACTTGTCGTACCTCCCGTTGCAGCGCAGAACCAACCAAATCGCGTGACATGGCTGCCAATCGGCCGCTGCGGCGGACCCCAGCAACTATCACTCGTACTGTTGGGTCTATGATAGTACCTGTTCCCGTTGGGGCACCAGCAACAGGCATAGCCGTCTCAGTTGCCAGT
>JBDOMX010000919.1:0-2474 GCA_039831615.1 Planctomycetaceae bacterium | reverse complement strand
ATTCATTGGTTTGAGGTCAATCAGGGCTCGCCGCATCCATGTCAGGATGGGTCCCGCGGGGCGGTCCAGTTCTTCCGCAATTTCAGAGAAGGTTTGCCCGTGCTGAATTCGCCGGACCACGACGTTTCTGTGTTCTTCCCTGAGTCGGCTCAGCGCCTTCCGCACCAGTGTTCGTTCTTCTTCCGTTATCAGATCGGCAACACTGTCACTGGCGGCAGCGGACGGTCTGCCCGCTGACATTTCGTGCACAGCGCGCCGGTTTCGCTGCTCCTTCGCAATGTCACGTTGAAAGTCTCGAGCGGTATTCAGAGCGATTCGAAAAAGCCAGCCCCGCAGGGAGCCGGCATTCGTGGCAGATGCGGACTCGATTGCTTTGGCAACGGTTCGTTGAAAGGCGTCTTCAGCCAAATGTGAATCCCTGAGGACAGCGTTTAGAAATACTCGCAGACTCCGTTCGTTGCTGACACACGCCTGTTTTACGAGTCTGTGAATCTCTGCATCACGCGTCAAAAAACAGGCTCCAATACTGAATGCATGCAGATACGACGGGTTTCAGTTGCGAATTATTTCAGATTGTTTGAAGAACGTCCGGCAGCGGGGAAGACCTGTGTTTATACCGGTTGTTGAGCGTCAAAGGACTGTGCGATCCGTTGCCGCTGCATGACCATCAGATGGGCTATGATCTCACTCCGCAACTTGATCCGCCGGACAGGCCAGGCATCCGCCTGAGGGTCGCGAGTACGTGCTGCCTGATCTCGCCGAAAATACTCCGGGTGATGCCCACACTTGAGGACTGGAAGCCGCCGTCCGGCCTGATGCTGTCACGGACATCGTTTCTTCAGTGTGTGTCTCATCCTACGCGACAGAACCGATTAGGCACAGCGGCCGGGTTCAGGATGTCTGTTGGCGTTGAATGACGAAGTGGGTCCGAGTCTAATGGCGGAAGGTGGCTGAACGGCGCTCCTGTAACAGAACAGCGTCAGGCTCCTTGTGCCCCCATGAGCTACCCCCGTTATTCCCGATTTGGAATCGAATTCATGTCGTCGGATCATCTGACAGAACTCCGCAGCTCCAATGATATCGCCGATGACTCAGTCGAACTGCGAAGTCGGCTGGAGGAGGACGGTTATCTGTTCTTCAGGCAATTGCTGGACCCAGCGCGGCTGCTCGAGCTGCGTCGTCAGATGCTCACCGCCATGCAGGCCGGCGGATGGCTCATTGCCGGCACGGATCCGCTGGACGGCATTGCAGACCCGGACGCTCGGAGCACTGAGGGCGACCCTGAGTATACTGACGTTTATCACAAGGTCTATAAGCTGGAGGCCTTTCATGACATCGCCCACAGCCCTGAAGTCATGCAGATGCTGGAACGAATTCGGGACTGCCCCATGATGCCGCAACCACAAAAAGTGGCTCGATTGTGGTTTCCGAAATTCACAGAACACACGACGCCGATTCATCAGGACTTCGTACATTTTCAGGGGACTCACGACAACCTGACCTGCTGGAGTCCCGTCGGTGACTGTCCCCGTGAGCTTGGTGGTCTGGCGATCCTCAGAGGCTCGCATAAAGTGAATCGTGTCCTGCAACATCACTTCTCGTTGGGCGCCGGCAGTCTGCACGTCGATCCTTCGATCCATGAGGGACTTTCAGATGTCTGGGATACAACAGATTACAGGATCGGAGACACACTGATCTTTCCGGCACTGACGATCCACAAAGCACTGCCGAATCTGACCGAGGATCGGTTGCGAGTTTCTCTGGACAATCGGTATCAGCGTGTCGGTGACCCGATCGCCGAGCACATGCTGAATCCACATTTGAGCTCAATGAGTCCCCTCACCTGGGACGACGTCTATTGCGACTGGGAAAGCGAACACTTTCAGTACTACTGGAAAAAACTCAGGAATCCAGTCGTGCCCAAAATCACGAGTTACCTTGACAGCGCATTTGATGAAGCAGTTGTTCTCGCAAAAAACGGTGATGCACGAGCCAAACTTCATCTCCGTCGGATTGCCCGGAGAGACCCCACGACTGAGCAGGGTCAGGTGGCCGCATCTGTTTTGGCGCTCGACGATTGATCGGGGCCGCGAAACGCACTCGTTTAATCGTTCAGATTCATCCATGTCAGGCAGGCCGCAATACCGAATTGTACGGATATTCGGCAAGTTGTGGTGACGCCGCTCGATACCTCGCCTGGGCAAACTCCCGCTGCCGGCCTGCAAATCCGGGCTCGTAAAGCCGAACAGTGAGGTCGGCCGGCAAGCCCGGTGTCGCTCACTGCCGTCAGTCGTCTTCAGCAACCGAATTTAGAGGTAGTAATGAGCGTTGTTGACCTGTTCAATCAGGCTCTAGCGACGAAACAGTGGGTAACTTACAGGTGACATGCGACCCTGGCTGTCAGACATGAGCGCCTCTGGAATCTGAACAACAAAGCCTTGTGAGTTGCTCGTGGTGGCTTTCGTCGCGGACGA
>JBDOMX010001109.1:0-2478 GCA_039831615.1 Planctomycetaceae bacterium | reverse complement strand
GGTAAGGGTCGGCGTAAGATCGGCAGAAAAAAACGCAAGATGCGCAGTAAGATCCGGCACCGGAAATAGACCGCGATGGCCGCGCCCATGGCTGGCCGGCAAACGGTCAACCCGCTCAAATGGACTGAGCCGCACATTCTACCCGGAGCACCCAGCTGTGCTTCGGGTTTCTGCTTGTCGCTACCCGAAAAATGTGGAATACTTGACAACTCCCACCATGCGCGGGATCCTAGAGTGGTGGTGATCAGCCATGTTGCCACCTTCAGCCCGCCGCAACGGTTACAAGACCCACAGCGACCACAAACCGCGCAACGCGATTTGTTCACTCGACTGTTAGTACTCAACGCCCGCACGGCCTGTCCGTCGTACCCGCCCAAGCCACCACGGCATCAGCAATTTCAAGCGAGGATTCATTATGCGTTCAAAGATAGCGGCCACCCTCGTGCTATCCCTGATCGTCTCCCTGGCAGACTCCCGGATGATTTCAGCTGACGAGGCTGTGGACCAGAAAATTGCGCAGCTCGAGAAGGTGGCTGCCGAAGCCGAACAACAACGTGTGAAATCCGCAGCGGCGCTGAAGGCCGTTCAGGCCACGGTCAGTGAAGCGCGCACCGCGATCTCTAATCTAAAAAAACAAGCCGCAGCCGCAGCCAAGACACTGAAGGACACCGAAGCCAAAGTCAAACCGCAGACCGAAGCCGTGACCAAGGCGACAGCCGCACAGAAAGCGGCCGAGACTAAGCTCGCCACCGTGAAAAAAACGGAAGATACCGCTCGTGCAGCCGAGCAAAAGGCGCGCGCGACCTTCGATCGCGACAGCCATGTCGCGGAAGTCACCGCAGCCGCCGCAGCAACGGCGCAGGCCGATCGCGCGACCGCGCGGCTCGCGGCCACCGCCACCAAAGGTACGGCCCTCGAGAAACAGGCTGCCGAGCGGGTACAGCAGACAGCCGGAAACGTCGAGAAGGCAACCGTCATTGCCACTGCCACGACCGCAGCCGCCAAGAAGTCACAGGACGCGCTGACCCCGCTGACTGCTGCGTTGAAGGCGGCGGTGGCTGCATCGGCCGTTGAGCAAGAAGCAACAAAGAAAACCGTTGCCGTGACCACCGCCGCTCAAGGCGAACTCAAGAAGACTCAGGAATTGATCGCGGCCACCAAGAAGCAAATCGCCGCATATCCCAACCAAACCAAAGCGGCCGACGCCGAATTGGCCAAACGGCAACAAGCCGTAAAAGCTGCGCAAGCGGCCTTGGATGCCGCCACCGAAGTCGCCGTTGCCAAACTCAAACTCGCTGAAACGGCACTGATTGCCGCCGGCCGACTGGTCTCATTCACTCACAAGATCGCTCCCATCTTCGCCAAACGCTGCCTGGCCTGCCACAACGCGAGGACTGCTAAGGGTCGATACAACATGGAGAACTTTGCCGGCATCATGAAGGGTGGTGAATCCGGTGATGTCGTCGAAAAAGGTGACGGCGACGCATCCACATTGATTGCCCTTCTCGAAGATGGATCGATGCCCAAGGATGCCGACCCTTTGACCAAAGAAGAACTGGTGCTGGTCAAAAAGTGGATCGACACCGGCGCTCGGCTGGATGCGGGCGTCAGCAAAAACAGTCAATTGATTACCATTATGCCCAAACCGCAACAGCCCACACCGCCTGAAGCCTACCGAGTGCCCATCGCGATCACCTCGGTAGCGTTCACCAAAGATGGAAAGACGCTGGCCAGTTCCGGTTATCACGAAGTGATCCTGTGGGAGGCCGCGACAGGCAAACAGGTTCGCCGTATCACAAACGTCGCCGAACGCATTTATGACATTGAATTCAGTGCCGATGGAAAGCTGCTCGCGGTCGCCGCGGGAACGCCCGGCCAGATGGGCGAAGTCAAGCTGTTCCATGTGGCTGACGGCAAGCTGGCCGCCGATCTGGTCACCTCGCCAGATTCCATTTTCTCCGTCGCTTATAGCAACGATGGAAAGCGTCTGGCCTGTTGTGGAGCCGATCGCAGTATCCGTGTGTTCGACGTGGCGACCAGCAAGCAACTTGTCGTAATCGAGGACCATGCCGACTGGGTCATGGACGTCGCCTGGTCGCCAGACAACGCGCTGCTGGCCTCTGCCAGTCGCGACAAGACTTCGAAAGTTTTTAACAGCACGAGTGGCGACTCGCAGGTGACCTTCAATGGACATGGTCAGCCGGTGTTCGGTGTCGGCTTCTCAAATGATGGCAAACAAGTCGTAACCGCCGGTTCCGACAAGCAAATCCGAGTCTGGAACACAGCCGATGCAAAACAGGCGCGCGCCATCACCGGATTTGGCAACGAGGTGTTTCGAATCTCGGTCACCGACGACAACCGTGTCTTCAGTTGTAGCGCTGACAAGTCCGCTCGACTGCACAACATCGCTGATGGAAAAGAACTCAAACGATTCGACGGGCACAGCGACTGGGTTTACACAGTCACGTTTCATCCCGA
>JBDOMX010001223.1:0-2478 GCA_039831615.1 Planctomycetaceae bacterium | reverse complement strand
CCATGCCTTTGTGTTCGCGTATGAAACTTGACCAAAAAACGATCATGTTCGGAAACCTCGTTCGCGGGACATGACCCGCTGTATCTTGAAACTTGTGTCTGCTGTAGAGAATGACCCCGGCGGGCTGCAAAAGGTTCGCCACGAACTTCGATTATTCTGTCAGCACGATCAACGCATGAACCGTCGCGTTTCTTTTGCAGACGTGTGACACTTTCGACACGCGGTCAGAAGTGCACGTTCGGCGTCCGCTCGCCATCCGATCACGTGCTGCCATCATCGCCTCGGGACGACACGCCGTCCAAGCCACTTGGAGCCGGTCGTCGTCTGCGGCCCAGTCCGTCTGCACGGCGCATACTGACACTCAAGTCGACACGCATTGGCTCCAAAACTGTGGAACAGCTGGAATGCGTGCGCCCACATGTTACCATATCGTATCTGGTGGCTGACCTCGCTAAGCAAACCGCTCACACCCTGGGCCGATCGCCTGGAGGCTCGACAAGCAAGGCCTTTCCGGACAAGCGGCTCAACTGTGGGCTTTCAGTTCGTTTCTTCACGTGTGCGTTTGTTAGCGTTTGTGAACTCAGCTTGAATCGAACACGGGAACGTGAACATGACAGAACCGGCAAAACTCCGTCACCGCCGCCTGCACCGCGGATTCACATTGATCGAACTGCTGGTGGTCATCGCGATCATTGCCATTTTGGTCGCGCTGTTGTTACCAGCTGTACAGCAAGCTCGGGAGGCTGCGCGGCGCGCGTCCTGCAAGAACAAACTGAAGCAGTTGGCGCTTGGGCTGCACAATTACCACGACGTTGCCAATTGCTTCCCCTTCGGCTGGGATCAGCGTGGGTCGAGTTGGAGTACGATGCTGCTGCCGCAAATCGACCAGGGCCCGCTGTACAAAACACTGATTTTTCGCGAAGGGGGTCCGGGCAACTGGGGTGCCAATGGGTCCACAAACGAAGCGGCGGCCGGCACCGTCCTGGAGGTCTTTCGCTGCCCAAGCATGGTTCAGCCGCTCCACGTGAACAATCGCGGCATCCCCAACCGCGTACCGGCGAGTTATCGGGGCAACGCTGGTTCAGAATCCAGTTCGGACGATGCCAGTACGATCGTGATTCCCGGCACAAAAGGACTCGAGAATCTACACCAGAACGGAATATTCTACGCCTGCTCCAGAATCCGAATGCGTGACATTGTCGACGGATCCTCCCAGACATTGCTGCTCGGCGAATCATCCACCGACACGAAATTCGTCAAGGACGGCCAAGCCATGGACCACTGGTACATCGGCTCCCCGCAGACGGATCCTTGCCGCTGTGACGGCAGCACAAGGGGGACCGAGTTCTCTGAGTTCGTCGGCACGACGATTGTGGGCATCAACCTGCGCAAGAACAATCCAGCCGCGCATGGCCGGCTTATGGAACTCTCGTTTGGAAGCTATCACTCGGGCGGCGCTCACTTCGCACTCGGCGACGGTTCCGTGCGTTTCATCTCTGAAAACATCGACCAGACACTGTATCGGAACTTGGGAAGCCGCGATGGCGGCGAAATCGTCACGGAATTCTGAACGGAACGCTCCGCGTTAGAACCTGGCACAGATCCACAAGGCAGAGACTCCATGCAACGCCTCGAGACTTCGCTGCTTGCCGCTTTTTCGAAGACATGCTTCGCCATCATCGCGTTGGCCGTCGTCAACGGCTGCAGCGACCCGTTTGATGTGGACTACGACGACCTCAATCTGGCAACGGTCTCCGGAACGATCACGCTCGATGACAAACCACTTGCCGGTGCGCGGGTCATCTTCGAGTCGCCAGACAAGACCTACTCCTATGGCATCACCGACAACTCGGGTTCGTACAGTCTGATGTTCAATTCGGAACAGAATGGCGTCACATCCGGTGAAAAGGTCGTCCGAATTACGATGGGAGGCGCGCTCGACGAAACCGAATTCGAAGATGGCGACGAGTCGGATTCAGAAGATGCCTCGGTCCCCTCCGGCGTCACGATCCCGGAGAGATACAACCGCAAATCCACACTGGCGGAAACTGTCGATTCCGGCGCGCAGACCTTTGACTTCGAACTCAAATCGGCACGGTGAACAGGACACTCGCCGCCGAGAGGAATCGAGTAGCAATCGCCGGACGGCGTCAGCCGCGGTCTCTGATCCGCACCCTGGGCAGCCGCACATCGCACATCACTTGCGTCGCTGCCCCAGGCAATACAGATTCTCGTAAGTCCGCACGAACAACTGGTTGTCCGACGGAGCCAGCGAGGCTTTGATGTGTTCTTGCATCGCGTTCTTGGCGATCAATCGGTATTGCGGACTCGCCGCCAGAATGAAGACTTCGCCTTGGGTGTTGCTGACATACAAACGGTCTCCGGCCAGCAGCATGGAGCCCCACAAATTGCCACCCAAGCGTTCCTTCCAAACGGTTTTCCCAGTTTGGATATCAATGCACTCGGCAATACCCGGCG
>JBDOMX010000947.1:0-2479 GCA_039831615.1 Planctomycetaceae bacterium | reverse complement strand
GGACAACAACGGAGCCGTGGATGCCACGGATGTCAATGTGGCCAGCGGACTGCAAATCAACGCGGTGCCCTTCTCGGGCGATTTCCTGCCCGGTCGACCCGGCGATGAGATCGGGCTGTTTGACGGTGTCACCTGGTATCTGGATTCGGACGGAGACAACAACATCACATCAAGTGATGTGTCATTCTCGGGCAACATGCGCGGTCGCGCCTTGACGGGCGACTTCGACGGCGACGGCTTGACCGACCTGGCGGGCTTCGTCGCTTCCCTGGATACGTTCTACTTCGATCTGGCCGCCGACGGGTTGGATGGCGTGGTGGATGACACTCTGGAATTCGGTTTCGACGGTGTCCTGGATCGACCGGTCGCAGGCGACTACAACCTCGACGGAATCGCGGATTTGGGAGTGGTCGTGCCGCATCGAGATGGAGTCACCGTCGACTACTCAGAGTGGTACTTACTGATTTCCGACGCGAGTGCCGCGAATACCGGCACGGTGGATGCCATTGATCATCCGTATTCACCGCAGCCAGTCGGCGGCGACTTGTTCGCTGAATTCGGAACGAACATCGCCTGGCCGCTCTTCGCCAACTTCGACCCGCCCGTCAGCGACCCGATTGTCAATCGCGCGCCAACCGTCTCCGCAATCGCAGACCTCGAATTGACGGGGGGCACGGACAAGATCGATGTCAACGTCGTGGCGATCGACCCCGATGGGGACTTCGTCACCTACGACATCATCGTCCAATCCTCGGCTCAATACTGGACTGGCGAGCTGGGATTGTACGACAACGGCAACAACGCCGAGAACTGGGGTGGCCGCGGCGAGAAATGGCTGAAGGGCGACGCCGGATGGTACTTCATCACTCCCGATGGTGCCTTGCACGCATGGGACAGCAGTCCCACAGCATCCGGTGATTTGATTGCCATGCTCGATCCGAGCGTGCATATGGACTTCTCAGAACTCAACCACGATCCGAAAATGTCGGTCAGTGCGGCAGTCAACGGCACCACTTTGGAATTGGAACGCGACAGCGGCTGGGGCCATGTCATGGTCACCGTTGTGGCCAGTGACGGAACCGACAGCGGCCAGGGTGCCTTCGAAGTTTCCAGCATCGGCGGTCAGCGAGCGGGTGTCGAGTTCGACCACGATCTGGGCTTGTATTCGACTGGAAACTACTACGAAAACTGGGGCGGCCGCGGCGAGAAGTGGCTGAAGGGTGATGCGGGCTGGTACTTCATCACTCCCGATGGTTCCCTGTTCGCATGGAACAATTCCACTGGAGCCACGGGCACATTGGTCGCACGGTTGAACAGTCGATTCCATACAGACGTCAATCTGCTCGTTGAGGCTGCGGCCATTCGACTCGACGAGCAACTGAACCTGTCGAGTACCGGCAACGACCATTACAACTGGGGTGGTCGTGGCGAGAAGTGGCTCCGCGGTGACGCGGGCTGGTACTTCATCACCGCCGACGGCTCCCTGTTCGAATGGGATTCGAGCTCCGAAGCCACGGGAACCCTGATCCAGAGTGGACTGGACCAGGTGTACTATCAGGACACCGAGAAGCTGTACGATGCCCTCGATGACGTATTTACCGAGTGGTCCCAACTCAATATCTAGAGCGGTCCGACCAAGAACCTGGGTGCCCTATGCAAAGATTCGCATGGGGCGCTCAGTTTCTCGTGCTCCACTCCGTGGCTCCCGCTGACGACACGTGTCTCGGTGACTCAATCGGCACCACGATCGCGCGGACGCCGGCGAATGTATCGCAACACACGCGTCACAACCGGCTTCCAGCATTTGCCGTTGCCACGATCAAGAAACGACGCAACACACGCACCCTGCGTCACGCTCCTTGATCGATTCGGAGATCGACTCACGACAACAGATCGCGCCCGCCGTGAAGTTGACGATTGTAACGGTCATCACATTTGTAGGCCCCATGGCGAACAAAACAGATGAACCGACTGTCAGCCCACTGTTCGGACTAAGCCGCACGACACGAAAACTCCGAATTGGACACTATTCTGAGTCCGTTCGCGAACACGACACGGAAGACGTATCGCGAACACACCGATCATCGTGAATCACAGACGATCAACCCTCGCAGATACGGAACGCATCCCAAACGCCAGCGACTGGCCCTGCTGCGATCTCGACTCGATATGCGACCAAACAAGGAGGTTTTCGGATGAAGCGTATGGCAATCGTCACAGTCGCGGCACTTCTCGCGGCAATCCAGCCTCAACTCACTCGGGCGGAATCTTTTCCCAGCCTGCTGACATCAGGCGCTTCACGGGTCGCGGATGGCATCGGTGACGCCATTGGCAGCATTCCTCGCCCATCGTTTGAAAGTGTATCCCTGCCCAACGTTTCACTGCCGGAGCTCAATTTCTCGATCATGGAGTTGGACTTCGACAATCGCAAGCCGGGGTGTGATGCCTGCTGTCCGGAATTCTGGGAGCACCGGAGTGG
>JBDOMX010000042.1:0-2483 GCA_039831615.1 Planctomycetaceae bacterium | reverse complement strand
GTCCCTGTGCGATTTTCAACATATCGCTGGTTCTGAGTCCGTGTGAGTCTGCATCCACTTGATCTACTGCCAGGAGCATCTGACGTAGCCCACTGGCTTCGCAGTCCGACGTGGCCCGCAACTCTGTCCGCGTTTCGCCTGGATCGGCCAAACCAGCCCAGACAATCGCACCACGTACCAGATCCGACCATCCTTCGAACGAGCCCCACGGCTTCAGTTTTTGATCAGGACGGCCCGCTGCAATGAATCCCCGTAGAACAGTCAGAGCCGCGGAGAGTAACGCAGGGCGATTCCTGCGAACGTGTCGACGAATATCGGGGTATTTGAACCCGTCCCGGTCTTCAGGATTTTCGAGCGGACTTTCCAGGCGGATATGGCAGACACGCCGTGCAGTGTCCGCTGCCAGAATCACATTGTTTCCGGAGCCGTACCACGCCATTCGTAACGGTGCTTCGATTAGTTCCGAGTGTCCGAGTTTACGATCCTGCCATGTGATCCCGGTTAACGCTGCATCTAAAGCCGCTGAACCGAACCTACCTGCGATATTATCAATCAAGACAATCTGGTCGCTGCCGGTCACCAGAGCCGTGATACGCTTCCGGGCTTCGTCATCGTCTTTCGGTGACGCTAACCGGGTGGCTTCCCGTCCCGTGATGACCAGACCGTTAATATCGCCGAGCAGCGACTTTCCAGATCCGCGAACGTTTGCGTCGAACAGAAACAGCGGACCAGTGCAGCCGCGGTACGCTTCCCTCGCCAACGGAGTGAACAGGCTTGCCAGCCATGCCGATTTGCTGGCCGCGTCACGAAAGGGGAAGTCGACAACAACGTCGAAAAGCATATCAACCGCTGTTTGCACGTCTGCCGAATTCGGCGATTCCTTGATCAGTGGGAATTCGTCAACCAAGTCGAGATACAGTCCGCTGTTTTCGTCGTATCCCGCGTTCTGAATTACGGTGCCGTCAGATCTGAGAACCGGACTACTGACAATTCGCCGCAACACGGGAAGATTCGGCCAGGAACCGCGCACTAAAATTGCTTCGTAGCACCAACGTGGAACCCGTGACAGTTTCACGACTTCGTTGCCTTCCTTGTCTTTTGATACCTCAAAAAACAGCATCGTTTCACTGATCACTTCGCGGAGCCCCGGAAGCCCAATGGTCTGAATTCGCTTACGGTCTGGTTCGCCTGGCAATTGCTCGTTAATGATGGAAGCCAGACTGGCGTTGCAGTCGTAAACATCACCACGATTTGCGATAAGCTGAATCACTCGATCATTGACCGCCTTCTCGTTCAGCGTTATCTCAATCTTTGGAAGTCCGCTGATTTCGATTTGCCGTTGCGACTTCTTTTTCACAACAATCGCGTCGATGGTTTCGCGATGATCCGGCAGTGCGTCGAATCTCGCCCGCAGTTGTTCGCCGTCAATGTCTGCGAATTGTTCAACCCAATCGGCTGCGTCTCCCTTTTCAGGCAGTTCTGGCCAGTCGTCCTTGAGTTCCACAACTTTCACCGTCTTGGCGATGTCGCGTATCAAGTCAATCACGGCCTTGCCAAAATCGCGGCCCGCGTCGTCATTGTCCACGGATATTGTGACGTTCTTGCCGGCCACCACGGGCCAATCCGTTTTACCTGGTGACTTCGCGCCCTGTGTTGGTGTCGTGGCCTCGATCCCGATGACACGTAAAGCGTCCGCAGACTTTTCGCCTTCGCAGACAACCACGGATTCGGCTTCAATCACCTCTGGCAGATGGTAGAGCGGCCTTGGTTTAAGCATTCCCTTGGCAACCCAGCCGCCTTCATGCCTGCGAATTTGTCGGGTTTCCTTTCGCCCGTCCGGAAACTTCCAGAGCAACACGACGCCGATACACTCGCCTGATGAATCTTCGTAACGGTGTATTCGGTCCGGTGCACGTTCAGCCCCTCCAACCTTCTGGAACACAGACCATGTGATTCCGTCGATGGCCGATTGTTCGCTGTCGTGCAAAGTGACCTGCCTGCCGTCAATCGTGACTTTGGGTTTACGACCGCCTGTCCGCAGTCCAGAAAGACCGAGTGCCTTCAGGACGTCACCCGTTTTTGCTTCGCACTTATGACAGTAGATTTCACCGGCGTCAGACACTGCCAATACGTCGACAGAATCACCGTCGTGGCATGGACATTTTGCCCGGTAGCCGTTGCCGTCCGGGACGGGATTGCAACCGCGCTGACTGAGTGCCGAAACGATGTTGTCTGTTGGAACGTCAGCCATTAGACCGCCTTGCCAGCAGCCGCAGTGCATAGGCTTGGCTGATCTTCAGCGCTCGAGCTATCTCAGCGACGGTGGCACCGCAACCGCGAAGCTCGTTGGCGTCGGTGCGGAGTTCGACGAGGTTTTCGGCGGTATACGTCACTGGGCCACCGTGCTTGCCGCTGCCATCAATTGTCCCGCAGTGAAGCGTGACAGCACCTCTTCCACCGTGAAGTGCCTCAGCCACGCAGTC
>JBDOMX010001140.1:0-10856 GCA_039831615.1 Planctomycetaceae bacterium | reverse complement strand
GCGATGAAAGTGGCGAAATCGCGGTCGATCATATCACTTCGATTCAGATCAAACTCAAAGACTACGATCATGCCGAGGTTGTGGTCGACAAACTCAAAGCGGCGTTTGATCCCGCCGAAGTCACTGTTCGCACCTGGGAATCCACGCAGGGTGTGCTGCTCTCAGCAGTGGAAATGGAAACAGCGATCCTCAATGTGTTGCTGTTCCTGATCATTACCGTGGCTGGCTTCGGAATCCTGGCAATCTTCTACATGATCGTGGTCGAAAAGACGCGGGATATCGGGATTCTAAAATCGCTGGGAGCCAGTTCCCGCGGTGTGATGTCGATCTTCCTTTCCTACGGTCTGGCACTTGGGCTCGTGGGCAGTGCGGCAGGAGTCACGATCGGACTGGTCTTTGTGAAGTACATCAACCAGATTGAAGATGCTCTGAGTTGGGTGACCGGACGCGAGGTCTTCAATCGTGACATCTACTACTTCAGCAGCATTCCGACACACGTCAACCCGATGATGGTGTTCTGGGTCGCTCTGGGAGCAATGGGGATTGCGGTCCTCGCCAGTATTTTTCCTGCACGTCGAGCCTCCCGACTTCATCCTGTGAGGGCCCTGAGATTCGACTAGCGTTGTCTGGTTCCGTCGTCTCTCCCCTCTCTTCGGGATCTCACTCATGAACCAAACCCTCAAAATGACAATTCCACTCATTAGTGCCAAAGCAATTCAGAAAACCTACACGACCGGCCAGCACAATGTCCGGGTGCTTCGCGGAGCCGGGATTTCGGCCACTGAAGGCGAATTTATCTCCGTGATTGGCCAAAGCGGTTCTGGTAAGAGCACAATGCTGCACGTGCTCGGACTGCTGGATTCGCCGGATGTTGGAGAGGTTCTCTACGAAGGCAAACGGATCGACAACCTGAATGAGGGTGCGCGCGACCTGTTGCGTAACCGTGTGTTTGGGTTCATCTTTCAGTTCTACCACCTGCTGCCGGAACTGTCGCTGCTCGAGAACGTGATGGCACCGCTCATGATTCGCTATTCTCTGTGGGAGTACTGGAAACAGCGACGAGCCATCAGGCAGCAGGCATCCGAAATCCTGAATGAGGTGGGTCTTGGTCATCGCGTCAGGCACCGTCCCTCGCAGCTGTCGGGAGGTGAGTTGCAGCGCGGAGCGATCGCACGAGCACTGATCACCAGGCCTCGCATCCTGTTGGCCGACGAACCGACCGGGAACCTTGACGCTGCAACCGGCCAGGAGATTATGACTCTGCTCAAAAAGCTCAACGAAGAGAACAAGCTGACGATCGTGATGGTCACGCACAACGAAGCTGTCGCCAATCAGGCTCACCGCATCGTGAGGCTGAAAGAAGGTCGCATCGAGAAAGCGACGATTGGGCCGTCAACGATCTCAACAGCAATGTGAATCGTCGCACTGTCCCGCTTGATTCCGTGTCTCACCAGCACCGGCAGGATGACGAGCCCACGTGCCTCGCGCTCATGTCCTTCGCGCCTCGGATGGCACTGACCGAAGCTGGATTCTCAGCCCATCGAACGATTTCGACTGTCCCCTGCGCTCATGGCAACAGCTGTTTTCCTGTCTCTGGGGATGCGGCCGGGCCTTTGGTAGTCCTGTGGCGGCAACGTTACAATTTCTGTCGTCGCGTCGGAAAGCCAGCGGATTGCGGGCACATACCACGTGGCGCCGTCAAATACATGATGGATCACCGGGGAGGACGAACGACCGCCCTCATTGATTTTCAGAGTCTGTCAGTCAGGAAATTTCACTGATGTCATCTCCCATTCGAATTGCTGTCACTGGCGCTGCGGGCCAGATCGGATATTCACTCGTCTTTCGTCTGGCATCGGGGCAGGTTTTCGGCCCGGACCAGCCGGTCATCCTGCATTTAGTCGAAGTGCCGCCTGTGATGTCGGCTTTGGACGGCGTGCACATGGAGCTGGACGACTGTGCGTTTCCGACCCTGGCCGGTGTTGTTAAAGCGGACAGTGATCATCTGGAAGATGGGTTCGGCGACTGTAACTACGTGCTTTGCGTGGGCAGTGTGCCTCGTAAGAAAGGCATGGAACGCGGCGACCTGATTAAGATCAATGGTCCCATCTTTACCAGCACAGGTCAGGCGATTTCCAATGCGGCAGCGTCCGATGTGCGGGTCCTTGTCATTGGCAATCCGTGCAACACCAACTGCCTGATTGCGATGAACAATGCTCCGAACGTGTCCAACGATCGGTGGTACGCGATGACGATGCTGGACCAAAACCGTGCGGTGTCACAACTGGCTCAGAAATCCGGCCAGCCGGTGTCAGCGGTTTCCAACATGACGATTTGGGGCAACCACTCAGCCACCCAGTATCCTGATTTCTACAACGCGAAGATCAATGGTCAGCCGGCGGCCAATGTCATTGGCGACGAGTCCTGGCTGCAGAGTGACTTCATCAGCACCGTTCAAAAACGCGGTGCTGCCGTGATCGAGGCCCGAGGTGCCTCCAGTGCCGCCTCCGCCGCGAATGCGATTCTGGACAATCTCAAAGCCATCGCCAACCCGACAGCGGACGGCCAGTCATTCAGCGCGGCGGTCTGCAGTGACGGCAGCTATGGAGTGGATGAAGGCCTGATCAGCAGTTTTCCTTTGACCAGCAACGGCAGCCAATGGTCGATTGTCCAGGGGCAGACGCATAACGAGTTTGCTCAGGCGAAGATTGATGCAACAATCGCTGAACTCCGTGAAGAACGCGAAACCGTCAGCGACCTGCTGAATTGATCGCAACGTGTTGAATGATCGGTCATTCCCGCCAGGTCGGGACTGGTACCTGACGTCGTGCGTCCAGCGTTTGACGTTCCATGTGAGTAATGTGGGCTACGGTGTTGCAGACGTTGTTAACTCTGCTGAGTTGATTGCTTCAGGGTCAGTCTCTTTTTGATCCGCCGTGCCTTGAATGTCGGACAGCCGGAATCCCGCTCTGAGGAAATACAGCATTCCAATGGCCGTCACCGGCAACCACTGCGCCATGTGGTAGTAGATCGACGCAGCGAAGACTGCCTCCATCTGAGATTCATCAACGAAGAGTTTCAATACCAGAACAAAGCACAACTGGATCACTCCAAAGTATCCTGGAGTTGACGGGACGGTGACGCCCACGGCCACAACACCAAGCACGATCCCGGCGACCAGGGGGGAAACCGGGATCCCGAACGCCCATAATGACAGAAAGATCATCAACCCGTTGAACGCCCACTGAACATACGAAGTGAAGAGAATACCTGTCAGCAAACGAATGCTGCGAAGAGAAGCCAGTCCATCAGCACCTGCCTCCAGCATGCCCGCGATCTTTTGCTTCAGACTCTCCGGGACAAATGGCAGCCAGCCGATGGTTCGTTCAATCATAGCCACAACGGGAGCGGTCCAGGTGAGGTAAACCGCTGCACCAGCGAGCCCGACACATACGCCGCCGGCGAACACCCATGCACTGACGACCACCGTTCGGTCGATCTGACTGCTGTCGACGAGGAGTAGTCCGACAGCCAGAAAGCTCAGAATAGCAATGACGTCAAATATGCGTTCCAGAGCAATACTCGAAAATACCCCCGTCTTCGACACCTTGTGTTCTTTTGAAAACACAAACATTCTGATGAACTCTCCCAGATGCGCCGGGAGGACGTTGTTGAATGCGAAGCCGATCATGATCGCCGGCAGCAGGTCGGTCAGCGTTTTGAAGCGTCCGATGGGTTCCAGCAGCATCTTCCACCGCCAGGCCTTAATGACATAGAAAAGTGCCGTAGCAGCCCATATGACCGGTAGCGATCGGTAGTCCGCATTTTTAAAAGCGCTGCCTATTTCACCGAAGACCTGTGAGTAGGATTTGATGACACCATCCGGGCCGTGGCGCATACTTTGGAACGCCCACCACACGCTTAGAAACGTGAAACACACGCCAATCGTGAGGTTAAATGCCTTCGAGCGGTACCAACGTTTCTTTGTCGTGTTCACTGTTCCTCCGACACGCAGACTAAACAGGTTTGGCGATCGTCAGCTGCACAGCATACGACGAAGAGCCTTGAAATCGCCGGGCAGATTCGCAGATCCGCTCAATCCAGTCCATCGAATCCGCTCAAAACCTGAGCGGCACACTTCTTCAGATGAAATGGCGATTCCCCGTTTTCCGCACTGCTCAAAACGTGTATTTCCGTCCCGGTACGCCGATTTCGAGGTCGATTCGGCCGAGCGTTTTGAGTTCGGATGCGATCGTGTCGAAGTGACCGGGTTTGAGGTGGCAGGCGATGATCCGGACATCTTCAGAAATGTGTTGAATCTCAGCTGCAAACATCTCCGGGTCGAGATGTGCCGATTTTTCTGCCAGCCGGCGATGGGAATTCGGGAAGCTGGCCTCGAGGAACAGGGCTTTCAGGTTCACGGTTTTTGACAGAACCTCCCAGATTCGTTCTGTTGGTCCGGTGTCGGATACAAATGCGACCGCGCTGGTTTTGTCCTGCAGAATAAATCCCAGCGTGGGAACAATGTGGTTCAATGCAATCGGTGTGATCTGCAGGGTCGACACAGCGACCGCGATTTCGGGTACCAACAGTTGCAGGTTCAAAAATGGAGTTTCTACTTCGGAGAGTTGAATGAAGTCAGGCCACAGTCGATCGTTGAATACGTCCTCACGCAGGCAACGCTGAGTCGCTTCATTGGCGTACACCGTCGGACACTCCGGGCCTTTACGGTAGACATTGTCCAGGAACAACGGCAGTGTGGCGATGTGGTCCAGATGACTGTGGGACAGAAAGATGTGTTGAATGCGCTCCTGTCGTTCGAGGGGCCACACTAACCCGAGCGTACCGGCATCGATTGCGATCGTGTCGTTGACGATCGCTCCGATACAGAACTGTCGGGCGGCCGATTCGCCGACCGTGGATTGTAGAAGTTCAACCTGCATCGCGGCTCCTCGATTCACGGCCTGGGCTGTCCGGCCCGATCATTGCACAGATTCCGGCACGAGCCGTGATCGATGTTGAGGTGACGGGCGCACGTCTGCTGTTTCATGAACATGGTAGTTGTGGCACTGCAGGCAGTTATCGCCTGCGAACGATTTTGTGTGACACTGCGCACAGTTTTCACGATGGCTGGAATTCACTCCCACAGCCGAACACTGGCTTTCGATCGGGTTTGGCATGCCGTCGTTCATCACAAAGGCCGGACTGACCAGGTCGAACGAGTTTTCGCTGAGGGCATGGCAGGTTTCACATCGGTGACCATTTCCCACCGCATGCGCCTCCACATCGCTCGACAATAATGTGAGATGGGGCTTGTGTGAGAAGCGTGTGAAACCGCGTGACGCGCTGCGACCATGCTGCGAGGACCAGTTGACTGTGTGCTCGCCGAGGCCGGCTTCGTCGATGCTGTGGCATTTGAGACAGCGGCCGGTCGATTCCGGGGCCACCACATCACGCAAAAATCGATCGACGATACCGGTGTCATCAGGAGCCGGTGGTTTTGGGTATTGACGGGCGTTGTGGGCCAGCAGATCGATCCATGTGCGAAGCACGGGATCTGCGTGTGTCCTGCAGTCATATACCAGTTTCATGCTGTTCGCAGGCAATCGCCAGTTGCCATAAACGACATCGTTGCGTTCACCTTCGGACTCCATCGCCCTGTTGAGCACAGCCACGGCATCGAAAAAACGGGATTCTTCAAGTGCAGCGACACAGGCTTCAATCGTTGCTGAGTCAGTCGACTGGTCACAAATCATGTGCAGTTGCCTGCGCAAAGTCTCCTCTCCATCCATTGCCAGGCTTTGGACCAATCGCGTCACCGTTTCCAGATCGTTTGAGTCGTTTGCCAGCATCAGCTCCATAAACGGCGGTACGGCAATATGATCCGACGGTTTGATGTCACCGTTGATGAATGCCAGCTCATGCAGGCGCGCTGACGGTAATTGGTCGTAGTCGCGTATTTGGGGGCCGTGACAGGAGGCACACATCACCTGAAATGATGCCAACTCCATCATCACTCCGCCAGAATCAGGCACGTGGCAATCGCTGCACTGCATGCGAGCCTTCCCATGGGGCATCAGGCGTTCGAAATTCTGGAAATGCAGGTTCATGTGTGTCACGTGGTTAAAGTACAAATCGGCCCGCGGTCGACCGGAAAACTCCGGATGCCCATCTGAGAAACTCTCAAATGTTGAGGCATGACAGGACTGGCATTGTGCATTTGTCATGGCACTCAATTCAAAGGCTGCTCCCTGATGTTCCTGATGGCAGGTGGAACATGCCAGTTGCCCGGACTGAGTTGTGTTGTGAGTCGCGAGCAGCCGCGACAACATTTGTCCAGTCGTGTGGTGCCCGCTGGACTGCTGTGTACGGACAAGCAGGCGCGCCGGGGAAACGCTGTGAGGCTGCAGCGCGTGTTCGCCAAACTGGCGATGGCACTTTAGGCACTTATGACTTTCATCGATGCTGCCTGATCCGCCGAACGCGCAGCTCACCAGATCTGTGGGTGACTGAGTTGCGGCCGAATGGCAGGCGGAGCAGCCCTGATGCATCGTGGCGTGATGGGCGGAGAGCGGGCCCGGTGAAATGATCGGACTGGTGCCGGCGATTGAATCACTGAAATCGCCCGAGCTGCCTCCCAGCATGACCAGGCAAACGCCCAGAGCGGCACAGGCCGTCAACGCCGTGACGAGACGTCGTTTGCTGCGCAGGCTGCGGGCCGGCTGACAGGGGGCGTACTGATGTGGACAGCGAGCGAACCTGTCTGCATCGTGCGAACCGGGAATCGGACCCTCGGGACAACGGCCTCCAAAGGCTTTCGCGCGCGTACAATGCCACTGCGTGCCATCGTGCCAGGGTTCGCACACACTTTGCACGTGGCATTCCCCGTTGCCGTCGGGACCAATGGGGCACGGTCGCCCTGCTGCCAGGTGGCCGCACACGCGTGCCTTGTGTGGCAACTGATATGCCTTCGCATCGAAGGAACTCGCAACTGCCCGATGGTTCATGGCAGGCCTCCGGACCAGGCATGTACCAGAATGGAATGAAAGAAGGCAAAAATCAATAACGCCCACACGGCTGGAATGTGAAAGAACAGCCAGACCTTGAGAGCGCCTTGCAGAGCGTACTGAGTGTCCAGCTGAAACTTGCGGCGTACGTGTTCACGAACCTCATCCATCAAGCGACGTTCTTCCTGATCGAGGTAACGGTTTTGGTCCTCGATCGCCCGGGAAAGCTGATGCCAGCGTGCACTCGTGCCTCGTGTGAGCTGCGTGGCCAGGTCGTGGTGTGTGAGAAGAAATGGGCGAATCTGATGCCGGTAAAAGTGGGCAATCGCCGTCTTTTCGTGATCAGAGTTTTCGATGACTACCAGCGCTTCAACGCGGTCCTGAAGTTCCCGTCGGACGACTGGAATTTGTTCAAAGATGACTTCATTGCCAAGCATTGTGAGTCGTGCCGGGAAAGACCGAGTCATATACAGTCCGATCAGACCGCTCAGGAGAACGGACAGATAGATCAGTGTTAACAGGCACTCAAAGATCCCGTCAGGAACGGAAAAATCAACGTGGACTGCGAACAACGTGCCGGTCAGCAGGCCGACGTAGATGTGAAGTTGCAACCATGCGCTGGACGATCCGAGCGGCAAGAACGGGACCGTTTTTCTGACGTTGTAGAGTGCCAGAAAAACGATCAGCGCCAGCAGTGTCCAGCCCGAAAAATGCGAGGTATAGCCGATGTTTCCCTGAGCCAGATGAGCAAGTATGACGAGGGTGGCGGAGACCATGATCGTCATTCCGATGCCGAGCGTGCGACGAGCGACAAGGGAAGTCATCGGTTCAGCCATTCGGTCGCGGTGTCGTGATTTCCCAGATCCAGACGAATGAGCGCATCATGAGGGCAGGCATTCAGGCAGGCGGGACCGCTGATTTGATCAGCACACAGGTCGCACTTGGTGGCTTTTTCGATGGGCTCCCATTCTTTCATTGACGGTGTGATGGGCAGCCTGCCGTTTGCTCCGTCGGTGGCCGGGGCGGAGGTGTGTGTTGGATAAACGAGATGCCCCTTTTCGTCGCGAATCTGCACCATGCGAATCGCATCGTATGGACAGTTGTTGGCGCAGGCCGAGCAGCCGATGCATGACTGATCGTTGATGACAACCTGGCCTTCCAGCACATTACGGTGAATGGCACCGGTGGGACATTGAATCATGCAGACCGGATCGGCGCAATGCATGCAGGCGTTGGCCACCATATGCCGACCATGGATTGGACCATGACGCAGAAATCTGGGGTTGTTGTCGTGTGTTGCCGCGCAGGCCCGGACACAGTCATCGCAGCGAGTACAACGGTCGAGGTCGATGACCATCGATGCCGTGCCATTAACGAAACGTCGTTCCACAAGGAATTCCAGCAGGCCCGGATCCATCTGTGGCGAACGCACGCTCGACGAAGATGGCGACGCCGACGGTAATGGACCGGGTGCATAATCACTGCACTCGTTCAGAACGACTTCCTCGAAGACTGCAGTGGGAATGACAACGGCCGTCACATACCCCACGGCACGCAGTGAATGTCTCAAATGAACGGGGTTTCCGGAACGCCACCCTTCGACCACTTCGTCCACACCAAATGCCTGGCCCGGAGTCAGATAACTGATCGTTCGGTGCCCATGATTGTATTTGTAACTGACGCGAGCAATTCCACTGCGGATCAGGATCACGCCGTCCGGGGCATTGCCCTCTCCGGCGATGACGGCTTCGTGTTCGAGATTGGTAGCATTCCCGGATTCAACCAGTCGTGTGAATCGATCGACTTTGTCGAACGATCCATATGACGCGAATTCGGCTTCCCTGACGGCTCGCCTGGACAGTCGATCGATGTGCTCTTTCTGCGCACTCGTGGTCTCCTCATCAATTTGTAAGTGCTCGAAATACGGTGAATTCCGCAGGAAGACTCTCAGGCCCCAGGTGCGAAACCGTTCGTCAATCCGTTCCCGCAACCATGGCACGCGGCTGATAATATCGCGAATTCCCTGCCAGCGAATCTCCAGCAGTTCACAGTCACCGTCGGCAAATACACTTGCCGTGCGTTCGATGCGGCCAAGTGCAGATTGTTCACCGAAAAACTCGACGGCTTCAACACGCGTTGTCTTATAGCGATCGATGACGGTCGAGAAATCCTGCAGGTACACACGCGTGTCTTTGCCCCGTCCATGGCTGCCGGCGAGTGCTGCCGGCGCGTAGGTGGACAGGTCACGTTGTTCAGTATGCCGGGAACGATTCCAAAGCTGCGAGAGGATCCCGAAGAAACTCTTGCGGCGGACGGGTGATCGTCCCAGAAGTTCCGCCGGAAAGGCATGACGTCCGCGTTCGATTTCAATTCGAATGCTGCCCGAGAGAAGAAAGAAAGCTGAGTTGCCCCAGTCGCCTTCACGAATGATGATTTCCCCGGTCGTGCACTGCCGAAGTCGGGCGTCGTTTTTCAGGATGCCGGCGAGTGGAATGCGGTTACTGAATTTCTCCGAATTGATCCGTTCACTGGAGAACAGCGACAGGGACAGCAATCGGTCGACGTCTGCGTCGGTCATTTGATCGGAAAACGGCACGCCCCAGCGTTCTGGTCGGCTGATTTGAACACTGCTCGAACTCATGTTGTCAGCCTTTGTCGGATTGCGCAGGAATACGTCCTGGTGGCGGTGATCTCAATGCCGCGGGGTCCACTCGAAAAGTGAGTTTTCAGGGTTCGAGGGCCTTGCCTGCGGCGTCTCCCAGGTCCTCGAGGAACTCAACATCCAGTGCCCCAAGTCGGCGTCCATTGTGACTCATCAGAAACTCGGTTGCCACGGCAGAGATGCGCTCGGCGGACGCTGACGCATCAGCTCGCGTGGGAGACTCCAAATCCTGAAACCGTTCGAACTCTTCGACGGCTGCCAGCAACGGTTTGGCTTCCGGTTCCGAGAGCGATTCGCCGGCTGGATCGGGTTCTTCCATCAATACTTCGGCGAACTCTTCCAGTTCCCCGGCGGCGTCATCGAAGATCCCGATCAATTCGTCGGCGAGACGTGTTTCCATCGCTTCTTCGTTTGGCAGTTTCGCCAGATAGTTCAGCGCAACTTCCATTCGAGCCAGCTGTTCGACGATGAAATACAGGCGAACTCGATGGACAGCCGACAGACCTCGACGCTTTGTGTCCAGCGTCGGTGATTTTGCATTGTGACGTTGATTCATATGAAAGTTGTGTCGAACCTCTCCCAGCATGTAAGGGATGAGGGAAAAGTTGTCGAAACTCACTTTGTGGCCGGCTTCGAACAGCATCGCATCGCCGGCGATATGGCAGCCCAGACAGTTCTTTGCGATGGAATACTGACGTCCCGGACGCACCATTCCAGCATCTTCACAGAACGCAATTCGGTCCGCGAAATGCTCCGGCGTTTCCTGGTCCAGGCGAGTTACGTTGGGACCATAGACGGCGTGGCGGTTTAACCAGCCGTTTTCGCTGCCGGCTGCTCCATGACAGGACTCGCAGGAAGTCCCGGATTCCACGAAAACGCGACCAAACCGATCTTTTGCGGGCAGGGTATGACAGTTGTAGCACAGGTCAACATTACCCGTCAGTTCTCGGTATTTCGTATCGATACTGGACTCGGTGTCCTCGAATCGATTTACTCGATTACTGTAGTGAGCCGTCTTGAGCCACGACACATATTCAGAGCGGTGACAGTCGATACAGGTGCGCGCCCCCATGAACCTGGAGCGGTCGAGCTGAGAGGTCGCCGCACGGGTCGTCACTTTTTTCGCAGTGGCTTGTGTTGAATCGTCGTCTGCCTGTAGCACCATCCATGCGGTCAATCCCGCGATC
>JBDOMX010000754.1:0-2486 GCA_039831615.1 Planctomycetaceae bacterium | reverse complement strand
GGACGGCGACGACGTTGCTGGCGGCATGTTCGACTACGAACGCATGCTGGCCGACAGCGATCCCGGTGACTTTGTACAGGCCCCGCTGGACGAGAACCAGGCGGCGGCGATGTGTTACACCTCGGGCACCGTCGGCTTGTCGAAAGGTGTGGTCTATTCGCATCGAGCCATCTGTCTGCACACTCTGGCGGGTGGTTTGACGGGCGGACTCGATGTGGGGGAAGGCGACTGCGTGCTGCCCGTGGTTCCGATGTTCCATGTCAACGCCTGGGGTTTGCCGTACATTGCCGCCATGGTCGGGGCCAAGCTGGTTTTTCCGGGACCACACTTGGACGCAGCCAGTCTGGCCGAAGACATCTCACAAGAGCAGGTGACCTATTCCGCCGGCGTCCCCACCGTGTGGATCTCGCTGTTGAAGCAGCTCGACGAACATGCGGCATCGTACGACGTCACCTCGATTCGCAAGATCGTCGTCGGAGGTTCGGCATTGCCCCGCAGCCTGATTGAGGGTTTTGAATCGCGGCACGGAATCCATCTCGTGCAAGGCTGGGGCATGACCGAACTCACCCCCATCGGCGCGATGTGCTACCTGAGGCACGATCAACAGTCGACATCCCCGCAGCAACAACTCGATCTGCGATCCCGGCAGGGCATTCCGTTGCCGTTCATTGAAATCCGGGCCATCCGCGACAAGCAGCCCGTGCCGTGGGACGGCCAGACCATGGGCGAGCTGGAAGTCCGCGGTCCGTGGGTCGCACGGGCCTACTACAATCGACCGGATGCCGCGGATCGATTCTCGGCTGACGGATGGTTGCGCACCGGTGACATCGTCTCGATCGACGACCGCGGTTGCATCAAGATTGAAGACCGCAGCAAGGATCTGATCAAATCCGGTGGCGAATGGATCAGTTCGGTCGATCTGGAGAATGCACTGATGGCTCATCCGGCCGTGGAAGAAGCCGCTGTGATCGCCATCCCCGACGAGACATGGGTCGAGCGCCCGCTGGCGGCCATCGTCGTTGCCGAACACGCCCGCGTCAGCGAGCAGGAATTGCGCGAACATCTGTTGCCGCTGGTCGCCAAATGGTGGTTGCCGGATGTGTTCGCGTTTGTGGCAGAGATTCCGAAGACTTCCGTTGGTAAGTTCAAGAAGTCCGAACTCAGGGCCCGCCTGGCTGCGCCACCCATCGATGGCGCGGGTTGACGCGCATGCCATCTCCCCTGATCCATCACCGGTTGACTCAACTGAGGAGACGCGATGCCTCTCACACGTCGGCTGTCCGCGATCATCACTCTGGTGCTCGGCGGGTCTGTGGGCTCGCTCTCAGCACAGATCATCGACCTGGGTGCTGCCTGGCATTTCCACCCGGGTGATGACCCGACCTGGTCACAACCTCAATTCGACGATTCCCAGTGGCCGACGATCAACGCCGGGAAGCCCTGGGAAGATCAGGGCTATACCGATCACGATGGTTTCGCCTGGTACCGCAAACAGATCACGATTCCCAGCCGACTCCGTGAACAGGCGCGATACCGGCTGAGTGGTGCACTGTGGTTGTCGCTCGACCGCATCGACGATGTGGACGCAACCTGGGTCAATGGTCGACGCGTCGGCGGGAGTGGATCGTTTCCACCCGATTATGTTTCCGCGTGGCAAGTTCGCCGGTCGTATTCCGTTCCCGGCAATCTGATTCGCTGGGATCAGGCCAATGTGATCGCTGTGCGCGTGTACGACGGTCAGCGGACGGGCGGTCTGATCGGCAAACGTCTGCAGATCCGTGCCGCGACCTTGCGAGAAGTGATCCGTTTGAAATGGGATCCGCGGGGTGGCAATGGCTTGTTCCATGACGCCGGCCCTGTCGTCGTTCACGGCCAATTGCACAATGGTTCGCCGAAAATGCTGACGGGCACGTTGCACTGGACGGTCGAGGATGACGCAGGCACGCCGCTCGCGACACACTCCAAGCCATTGACTCTGCCGGCCCGTGATACACAAGCGGTACAACACACGTTTCAGCCAGCCGCGCCCGGTTTCTACAAATTCCATTGCGTCTTCCGCCCGCGTGACAACAACATTGAACTCAAATATTCGCGGGTCGTCGGCTATCAACCGCAAGCCATTGAGGCTCCGTTGACACGCGCGCCCGACTTTGACGACTTCTGGAAGCAGACGCTAGAGTCGCTGGCTGATGTCAAACCGGAGTTCAGCATGCAGCGTCACAGCGAACTCGACTCGACTCACCACGAAGTCTACGAAGTCTCGATGCGCAGCCTGGGCCAGGTCCGCGTGCGCGGCTGGTATGAGAAACCGAAGACGACCGGATCGGTCCCCGCCCTGCTGCGTGTACCGGGTTACGGTCAGAACATGAAACCCACGGGTGACCCGGTTCCGCTGGCCGTGTTCTCATTCAATGTCCGCGGTCATGGCAACAGCCAGGACGACGTGCCCGGTCAGCCTGCGGACTTCTGGGTCCGCGGATTGGATG
>JBDOMX010000589.1:0-2487 GCA_039831615.1 Planctomycetaceae bacterium | reverse complement strand
TCGCTCTTATTCAATCATTCCCGGCTCACTACGGGCCATTCATTATTAACGAGGAGAACTCACGTGGAAGAGGAATTCACATTCACGGTGACGGTCGGCGACGGCGAGGTCGGGCTGAAAGGTCCCGGCCAGGACGTGGCGTGGCCGTTCGAGAAAGCACCTGGGGCCATCAAGGAAATGGCAAAGGGTGGAATTGCCGCGCGAGTGGCTCAGCTGAACACGGTGGCGACGCAGTTGGCAACACCTGCGCCGGCACCAGTGGCGTAATTTGAACGACCGAGGCGGGGGCAGACCCGATCTGCAGTGTGCATCGCAACAGGTCTCAGGTCTGTCCCCCGCCTCTTTGAAACGAGAATGCAAATGTTCCTGGGAATTGATCCAGGCAAGAGCGGAGCTTGCGCCGTCATCGACGGGGAAGGCCGTGACGCGGGCACGATTCAGCTGAAGGAAACAGATCACGACATCTCTGACTTCCTGATCGGCGCACAAAGCTGGGTGAAATTCGCAGTCCTGGAAAACGTGCATTCAATGCCGAGGCAGGGCGTGAGGAGCACGTTCAATTTCGGTCGGTCATTCGGGTTCGTCGCGGGAGTCCTGGCGTCGTTGAAGATTCCCTACGAACTCGTTGCACCGACCGTGTGGCAGACAGCAATGAAGTGCCGGAGCAGTGGAGACAAGAACGTCACTAAGCAGGCCGCGCAGCGTCTTTTCCCTGAAACAACAATCACACATGCGACAGCGGATGCGTTTTTACTGGCAGAGTTCGCAAGGCGAACGTTCAACAAGAGGAAGGGCACAGAGTGAACATTAACCAGGGCAAAAAACAGAGAGCACGCAGGACATTGCTCTACGGGGTTCATGGCGTCGGGAAATCGAAGTGGGCTGCGAGCGCTCCGCACGTCTGTTTTCTGAACATGGAGGACGGTCTCGACGACATCGATTGCGCCAGCACCGATCTCATTGCTTCGCACAAAGGGTTGATGGAAAGCCTGCGGTTCTTCTCCGACCAGAAACATGACTTCAGGTATCTGGCAATCGACGCCGTCGACTGGCTCGAGAAGGTGATTCATAAAGAGGTTGCCAAAGAGTCCGGCAAGGAATCAATCGCCGACATCGGTTACGGGGCTGGATACAAGCAGGCAATGGCCAAGTGGGACAAGGTCCTTTTCGCACTGGAATGGCTGCGAAAAGAGATGGACATGGGAATCATCCTGCTGGCGCACTGCGACATCAAAACGTTCCAGTCACCTGAGCAGGAGAGCTACGACCGGTATCAGCCGGCCCTTCATCCGCTGGCGGCAGCGATGCTGCAGGAATGGTGCGACGAGGTCCTGTTCGCGTCCTATCGCGTGTTCACACGCAAAGAGGATCAGGGATTTAACAAGGAGCGGAACATCGCGATGGGCGATGGAGAGCGATACATCCGCACCAGGGAGGCCCCCGCCATGCTGGCCAAAAATCGTCTTGACCTGCCGGACGAACTCCCGATGCCGAAGGAAAACGGATTCGCCGAGTACACGCGGTATTTCCGGAGCGCTGGCAACATTGACGGCACGGTCGTTGATGGTTCATCGAAGCAGAAGTGAGAGTGAGTTTCTGAGTTGAGTTCTTTTGTGAGGAGTGAAGACGGTGGCGAATTTAGAAGGTTTCGATGCAAACGCTGTGGAACCGAACGAGGGTTTTGCAGCGATCCCGGCTGGTGATTACGAGGTGGTCATCATCAGCTCAGAGATGAAATCGACCAAGAAGGGCGACGGTAAATACCTGGAGCTGAAGTTGCAGGTCCTGAATGGACCGCATCAAAACAGGCAACTGTTCGACCGGCTCAACCTGGTGAACAAGAGTGCTCAGGCGGTTCAGATTGCAAAGGGCACGTTGTCGGCCATCTGTCGGGCGATCGACGTCATGACTCCCAGGGATTCAGCGGAGCTGCACAACAAGCCGTTGACCGCAACGGTTAAGACGAAGAGGGACCAGGATGGCAACATGCAAAACGAGGTCAGTGGATATAAGCCACGACACTCGACAGCACCAGCAGCGACGGGCGAGAAGTCGCTGGTTGAGCAGGCATTTGAACCATCAGCTCCTGCGGCGAATGCGTCACCGTTCTGAGACAACGTGTCGTTCCTTCCGGAGTGCAGGGTTGTTCACTCCTTCGCACTGGGGATGGCTGACTGAACCGGATAGGTCAGCTCTCAGGTGGTCACGAGTCGAGTGGCTAGTCGCTTAGAGGTTGTAAAGTCAAGCAGACCACGTTGGTGAAACCTCCGAGACGGTGAGAGGCCGTCGTTTTTCCGGAAAGAATCAACCACTAAAGGATCACCATGCAGACCACACTTTCCCGACTCGACGCGGCGATTGAGCACGCCAGACAGGAATTATCAAAAGCCATCCCGGTCATCGAGCAGTTCCGTGATGACTACATGGCCATCACAGTGACCGGCCCCGACGATGACGACGGTTACCACACGGCCAGGGTTGCCTATG
>JBDOMX010000058.1:0-2489 GCA_039831615.1 Planctomycetaceae bacterium | reverse complement strand
CCATCGTCGATCGACGGTCTGGGTTCCCAGAGCGATTGAGGTTGATGGTGACATCATCCGCGTGTTTGACCCTTCTGTTCACGAAGAAGTTGAAGCAGAAAACCAGGGCGGCCTGCTGGATTCACTTGAGATCGATCGACGATGGGCACAAATCAAGCGGCCAACCGTGATCGCCGGTGGTGAATTGACCATGGACGAACTGGAAGTCACCAAGAACACGCAATCTAACATCTGTGAGGCACCGCTGCAGATGAAGAGCAATTGCGGGACGCTGGTCATTGATGACTTCGGTCGCCAGAAAATGCCGGTTGACGTGCTGCTGAATCGCTGGATCGTGCCGTTGGAAAAGCGCTACGACTTTCTCAACCTGCCCAGCGGTAAAAAAATTCAGGTTCCTTTTGACCAGCTGATTATTTTCTCCACTAACCTGGAACCCAAAGATCTTGTTGATGGCGCATTCCTGCGACGAATTCCATACAAGATTGAAGTCCCTGATCCGTCTGAAGACGAGTTTCGTGACCTGCTGGGCATCATGTGTCGTGTGATGGAGTTTGCAGCAGATGAAGATGCGTTCGAGTATCTGATTGCTACTCATTACAGGGCACCGGGTCGTCCGTATCGACTCTGCCAGCCGCGTGACCTGCTGCTGCAGGTTCGCAACTACTGCAATTTCCATCAGCAGCCGGTCGTACTGTCGAATCAGGCGTTCGACTTTGCGGTGGACAATTACTTCAATATTATGTAATTGCTGCCGGGGACCGTTGTTATCGGCGTGGGTGTGATATCCGCCGTCGGTCCGACATTCTTACTGGCACAGCAGTTCATCCTGAACGACTGCCCGGCTGATCTCACCTGCGTCGGAGAAATGAACGCGTGACGATTGCAGAAACCGCGCTGCGTGCTGCCGAGGCGGGCGGCGCAGTGCTGATGAAGTACTTTCGGCAGGGCGTCTCGATGCGTCACAAGGGACCGGTTGACCTCGTCTCTGATGCCGACGTCAACTCCGAACATGCCATTGCGAATGTCATTCAGCAGGCGTATCCGGGACATCATCTTCTCGGTGAAGAGGAGCATACGGCCAAAACGGATGCCGAGCATTTGTGGGTCATCGACCCGCTCGACGGTACGACGAACTTTGCTCACGACATTCCTCACTTTGCCGTGTCGATCGGGTACTACCACAACGGAGTCGCCGAACAGGCCGTCGTATTCAACCCCGCCCGTGATGACTGGTACACAGCCCGGCGTGGTCACGGCGCCGTTCATAACGAGCAACCGATCAGTGTTTCTGTTGCGGACTCGATGAATGATGTGTTGATCGGCGTCGGCTTCTACTACGACCGTGGCGCCATGATGGAATCCACCCTGGCGGCCGTAAAGGAGTGCTTCGGACATCAAATTCGCGGTATCCGCCGAATGGGGACGGCATCGCTGGATCTCGCTCACGTGGCTGCGGGCCATTATGGAGCTTTCTTCGAGTACCAGCTGTCTCCCTGGGACTTTGCGGCCGGTCGGCTGCTGGTCGAGGAAGCTGGCGGAATCATGAGGACTTGTGTCGGTGAGGGTCTGCCGCTGAAAAAAACATCAGTACTGGCCTGCAACAGCAGTCTGTATGACACAGTGGTCAAAATCACGGCGCGCCATCATCCGTAGCGTGCTGAGCGGCAGCGTGGCATGGTCGTCGGATCGATCCACAGGCTCGCGTGGCATGGCCCATCGGTCGTGTGTTTGCAGATCAGCGGTGGGCAGGAGACTGAAGGCTCATGGGCCATGACTTGACGAGGCAACCGTCCTGTTGACCTGCGGCAATCGCCCCCGCTGCTCCTGACCTGGTCCTCTACTTCGCAACAGCTCGAACGAAGATGTTGGCGAAGTCGAGGGCGCCGTCGCCGTGCAGCACGATCGTTGGATCCGCTCCATCAACCGACAGGGCTGCGATCAGTGGCACCGGGTTGCCGTTGACGAGCAAACGGAGTTCATCATCTGTCCAGTCGCACTCAATGCGGTTCCATTTTCCCGGTGCTTCCTCGACTTCCTGCGTCGAGTCTTTCGCTGCAATGCTGACCAGCGTGGTGTGACTGCCGCCGCTCTGCAGCACGATCCTGCCTGACGCATCTTCTGCATTTCGGCGCACGTCCAGCAGGAATCCAGTGCCACCTGCCAGTTCCGTACTGGTGATTCCGGTTGCCGGGCCTCTGTGCTGCAGCGTCCAGTCAGCGGAACGCCATCCATTTGATTCAACCGTGTCCACAAGCGCGCCACCCGTGGTCCTCCAGCCTGACAAATTGAGACCGCTGTAGATCGATTGGTAGCCGTGGGACGCAATCGCGATGTTCCTGTCATCGACGGGCGTATCCGGAAGTTCTTTGATTCTCAAATTGCGGTAGTGGACAATGCCACCTTCAGACTCCAGACACAAATAGCCCCTGCGTGGCGAACAGTTCTTTCCGGACGTCACTTTGGCACCATTCACTTCCAGGCTGACCGTA
>JBDOMX010001194.1:0-2490 GCA_039831615.1 Planctomycetaceae bacterium | reverse complement strand
CGACTCAGCCGCTGCCCGCCGAGACCGCGGAGTCCACGTCGGTTTCGGCTGAGGTCGACGGCGAACGCCTGGTGTTGACCGCCGACAAGGAAATCACACTGCGGTGTGGCAAGGCCAGCCTCACCCTGACGCGGGCCGGTAAAGTCCTGATTCGCGGCGCTTACCTGCTCAGCCGTTCGTCCGGCGCCAACCGCATCAAGGGTGGTTCGGTACAGATCAACTAGTTTCACGAGACGAGGAAGCCGAGGCGATGGAACTGCTCAACGCCACCAAGATGGTCGCCGGCTACACCATGGGGATGAAACCCGATGGCCGCGAACTGCTCGTGGTGGTGGTCAAAGGTACGTTTTCCATACCCGCCGATCCTGACCGGAAACCCCGACTGCTCGACGAGCAACTGCCCCTGGTGATGGCGGACGAGTTCACCGGCGAACCCGGTTTCTCGGCCCCGACCTGCGAGGCCGATTTCGCTCCACACAAGCCGAACTGCGAAGTGCTGCTCAACGGCAGCGCGTGCGCCCCCGATGGCCGGCCCGTCGAACGGGTTCCCGTTGCGTTGAGCGTTGGTTCGCTGCACAAGTCGTTCGACGTCGTCGGCGACCGGACCTGGTCGACCGGGCTGCTGGGAGTCGCGGTCGAAGGGCCCGAACCGTTTGAGACCATGCCCATCTCTTACGATACGGCCTTTGGTGGTATCGATGACACGCATTCCGATGCGCAGAAGCACGCGGTCTACGCCGCAAACCCGGTCGGTGCCGGCTTCCACCAACGGCCCAACGACGAATCGATCATCGATCGGCCCCTGCCCAACACCGAACAAACGGACACTCCGGTCACCAACCCACGCGGAAAATATCAGCCGATGTCGTTCGGCCCGCTGGCTCGGTCCTGGCCGCCCCGCCTGGGCTACGCTGGCACGTACGACGAGCAATGGCAGGAAGAGCAGTTTCCGTTTCTGCCCGCGGATTTCGACGAACGGTACTACCAGTCGGCGCCGGAAGACCAGCAACTCGACGCACTGAACGGCAACGACCTGGTCGAACTCACCAACCTGACCCCCGACGGTCACCGCAAGTTCAGGCTGCCCGACATCCGCGTCCCGATTGAATTCGTTCGTCGTGATTTTGATTCGGTGGAAGAGGATGCCCGGCTGGACACCCTGTTGATCGACACCGACAAGCAACAGTTTTCTTTGCTGTGGCGCGCCGTGTTGCCGCTGCGCCAAAACATGTTCGAAGTCAACATGGTGGTCGCCGGCAAGATGCCGCGCGGCTGGTACCGAGCGCGGAAACTGGGGAAAACGTATTACTCGAATCTCAACGAACTGGTCCTGGAACAAAACGGCTAGTGTGTTACTCCTCGCCGCCGGTGCGACGCAGTGCCGACTGCCATGCCGCTAACAACAGTGCTTCTAACCGACAGACATCGCGAACCACGACCGCGGCCATTGCCGCGGAATAGAACAGAAAGGAAACGATCTTGAAGCCGCTGGCCGTCATCGCGACCGGAATGGTCACCGGGGTGGGGCTCGACGCACCGTCGAGCTGCGCCGCGATCCGCTGCGCGATCGACAATTTCCAGGAGACGCGATTCATCGACCGCGGCGGCGAGTGGATCGTGGCCTCGGAAGTGCCCCTCGATCCGCCCACCCGCGGCCGCAGCAAGCTGGTACGGATGGCTGCCTCGGCCGTCGGCGAATGCCTGCCTGCCTTGGCCGACGTGCCCACCGATCGGGTCCCGTTGATTTTGTGCGTGGCCGAAACCGAACGGCCGGGTCGCTTGTCGGATCTCGACGGCTCGTTGATCGAAGCCGTTTCCAAATCACTGGATGTCACTTTCGCAGCGACTTCCCGGGTGATCACCAACGGCATCGTCGGGGGCGTCCAGGCGATCGAAACCGCGTTCAGCCTGATCAACGAGCAGGACGCGCCGTGCGTTCTGGTCGCCGGCGCAGACACACTGCTGGTGGCCCGCACGCTGACGGCCCTCGACCAGGCCTATCGCCTGTTGACGCCCGACAATTCCAACGGGCTGATTCCGGGCGAGGGAGCGGCCGCGGTCCTGCTGGGGCCGGCTGCCGCCCGGCCGGTGCGAGCCGAGTTCGTGCTGCGTGGAGTCGGCTTCGGGCGCGAGCAGGCCACCATCACGTCCGATGAACCGCTCAAAGCGGACGGCATGGCCCAGACACTGCGCGCGGCGCTGGCAAACTCCGGTTGCACCTACGACGACGTCGACTACCGGATCACGGACATCAGCGGCGAACAGTACGCGTTCAAGGAAGCGGCACTGGCCGCGGCGCGCACCATGAAGAAAGTCAAACAGGAATACGATATCTGGCACCCGGCCGAATGCATCGGTGATGCGGGAGCGGCCGTTGTTCCCTGCATGCTGGCGGTCGCGAAAGCGGCAGCGGAAAAGGAGTATGCCATGGGCGACGGGGTGCTGTTCCATTGCGCGAACGACGATGAACAGCGGGCAGCGGTAATCGGC
>JBDOMX010000532.1:0-10879 GCA_039831615.1 Planctomycetaceae bacterium | reverse complement strand
GTTGACGTTGCGGACTGGAGTCTACCCGGATTCTCACCCGGCTGATTACTCGGTTGATGCGACTTCGGGCGAGCTCTCGTCCAGTAATCGCTTGACCCGACCGCGCACCAGTTCGACATGCAGTCGCAGGTTGTAGAACGATTCCATGTGCGCCAGCGGAACCGAACTGAGATCATCGAGTTCTCTTTCGATGTCAGAGACCGCGTCAATGTGATGGAATAGTCCATCCCGCGACATGCCGGGTTTGAGTTCAGACTCGATTGCCTGCAGCAGCTCGTACCATTTGTAGATCCGCGAGCGAATTCGCCAGCGGTACAGTGGCGGGGCGATTTTGAACAGCGGGAAAATCAGAGTGATTAGCGGCAAAAGCATCACCTTTCCCCGATCGACAAACGACGCCAGCCAGAACGGCAGGTACTTCTGTAGAAAAGGTGGACCTGACTCGAAGTAGAGTCGGGCGGATTCGTTTAAAGGAAATTCCACGAAGTCGGTCGAAGGGAATCGTTCAGAGGGGTTTAGCCGTTGATCTCGTTCGTGTATCAGCGTGGCTGCCTTAATAAACAGCGGAACCAGTGAGTCGTGTAGTTCAGGGGACGCGACGAGATTGGCGACGGGGGATATCAGGTGGACGTTCTCTTCGGGCAGATTCTTCGACAGATCCACGGCCCCACGCTGCAGAATGACGTTCGAAAGAAACGGAAACCGCTGTGAGTACGCTTCGTTTCGTTGAAAACTCATTAGCTTAACGTCTTCGGTCAGAATGAGATCTTGAATGATCTCCGACATCGGGGACGTCACGAAGAATGCGGAATCAATCCTGCCTGCCAGGAGTTGTTTCTTAGCGTCTTCCCCCCCGATGTCGACGAAGCCCCCTTTTGGGCTCGATTTGACGCCGTTTTCCTTCAGCAGGAGACGAGAAAGGGTCTGTGTTCCACTGTTCTTTCGGCCGACTGCAATCGTTTTTCCTTTTAGCTGTCGCACTTCGGTGATTGGGTTTTCACCTCGATAGAAGACCCACACCGGTTCGAGGTACAGACTGGCAATTGATTCCAGCTGGTAACTGTTACGAATGTCTTCAGACGCAGAGCCTCCCTGCACGATTGCGACGTGTATATCGTTGTCTTTGGTTAACTGTTCGTAATTCTCCAGAGAACCGGCGGTCTTTTGCAGAACAAGTTCGATGTTGTACTGCCTGAAGAATTCCGCATACTCCTGTGCGAACTGCCAGTAGGCTCCGTCTTCCGGGCCGGCTGCGATGACGATCCGATTCGGAGGAGCCGGTTCCACAAAGAACCAGGCGATCGTCAGAACGACACATACCAGCAGTACGCCCGAGCCCCAGAGCCAGAACCACCATCGCTTGAGATTCCGTTGTGTGTCCCAATAGCGTTCGAGCAACGGGATAATCTGCTCGGTGGCCATTGGATCAACCTCACCCTGATGTGTCCTGATGAATTCTGTCAGCAGCGGTCACCCTACAGACGGAATTGAGCCCAGGCAAGCAGACCGGCAACTTCATTCATGGCAGCGACGAGACCAAAGGGGGCGAAAAACATGGTCGAGCCGGAAATACTGCAGATAAACAGACGGCGATGGATTTCCCGTCAACGTATTCAGGCGGAGGTTGTGGTTGAAGTTGCATCGAGCCCTGTCAGGAACTGCGACATGTAAAAACCTGAGTTTCAAATCAGAATGGATCGGCCGGACGGTTCAATTTTTGCAGAAATTCCTCGAACGCCGCATCAGTGAGTCTGACACTCATTATCACAGTGACGCAATCACGCAGGCAAATTCAACCAGGCGGAAGTGGCGAAGCGGGTAGTGGAACTGTTTCGCTGAAAACGAATAGCCGTGCAGAAAATTGCACGACTGTTCGGGGCCAGATGAGGTTCACTGTCACGAACTTCGGTGTTTTTTGAGGTGTTCGAGATGCACCTTTGCGTAAAAGAGTAACTCCAAATTGGATTTACCAACACTTTTACTGGTGTTCGTGGTCCGAATCCTGCAGGGACCAATAGCCCGCTGTTCCCACGCTTTTCAAAAAACGCGGTTTCGTTTCTCAAATTGCGAGACGTCCACTGCAGTCCTCGTCATTGAACGTGGTTCAACTTTTCGCGAGCCTTCTGCTCGGCCCGCTCAAACAAGGCGAATGCCTGATCGATCGTTTTACACTCTTCGCGGGACAGAAGTTCGACGGCGTATTCTTCAACGGCCTGGTCGGCTGCTTCATGCCCGATCAACTCAATTGTTTTTCGCGGTTGACCGATCAGGTAACTGGCCAGAAACTGCCGGGATTTGTGACAGCCGTTGATCGCGTCTTGAAGTGCTCGGTGGCACACAGACTTCCAATCATCGACCGAGACGCATTGCGAAATCGCCGTGGCGTACGGTTCTTCAACCGTCCTCGATGGTCGTCCTGGTCCGCCACTTTTTCCCGTCGTGAATCGTCCGTTTGAATCACGCTCCGCCTGGCTCATTTCTTGTACTCCGTTAATTCACGGGCTAAACGGGCCAAAGCGGTTCAGCTTCCCCCGTCAGTGCACCGGTTTTGGGCCTCTCGGCTGTTGCTTCAGATGATGCCATATTTGTACTCACTCTGATGGCAGACACCCGTGTTCAGGTGTCGTGAACGGTCGGGGTGTTCGTCTCGGCCTGGAAATTCATTGTTCTTTCGTGAATCAGCCTTCGGTTATCAAAACCGAAGGTCCGTCTTCTGCACCTGCTTTTGACCGGTATCGCTGGTGGTCAATTTTTGGCGTCTTGTTTCGCTTTTTACCCCCTTCTCACCCGGATCAGATCATCACGGTCACGGGACGACTGAGAGCATGGTTCTTTTTCGAGGCGTTTGTTGTCTGCGTTTCCATCACGATCGTTCTGGTTAACAGTCTGCCGATACGGCCTGCTGGTCTGCCACGATCCACTCTGCCAGGTGCAGCGCTTCGTCTGCGTCCTCTGCACTCATTTTCCGGTTGCTCCCCGGCTGTCGTGCTGCGCCAGTGCCGGGCCACCACTCAAGAATGATTCGACCGGAAGCGTTCCGAAACATCACGTGTGCTGTGCCTCTCCGGCCGCGTGAGTTGTCAACCATCTTGACCCGCACTTGCAGACCGGATTTCTCCGCAGCTTCCGCGACGGTGCTGTCGATATCCGCCCGTGCCTTCCGCACACATGGCTTCAGCGGCCTTTGTGATTGACCATTTCTTGTCGGCGGTGTGCATTTGCGGCGTGGTCTGATCTTTGGGCCACAAGTTTGAATCGTGCAACCACATCGGCAGCATTTCGGGCGCATGGTTCCTGCTTTCCAGTCCGGGCTGGTTGTCTGAGTGATCGTGCCGCATGCTGTGCAGCGTGTCATGAACGAAGCCATTTTTTCTCCAGACGTTTTTTCGATGGAACGTTGGCCACTACGTATCTCGGCCATGACACCGCCCGCCGATTTCCCACCATCGGTCTCGGGAAGTCTTCACCCCGAAGGGTTCAGAGAGTCTGCGTCGTGATTGTTGAATCACAGTTCCCACCCAGCACATGGCCGACACTGAATGCTCAACCGCAGCATGTCTTTACGCCAAGTGTTTGCGGCCTGGCGCTGCCGACCTGATCCCTTGCGGGTATACTGACGACATCAGGTGTGCCGCCCCGGAGTGATTCGGGCTATGTCTCAACTGGTTTGCCCTGATATTCATCCGAGTCGTGTCGGGCACATCGCTCGGATTTATTTGTCGATTCAATTCGTTGAATCGACATCAAATCAATAGTACTGAGTGATCTCCGAACTTTGGCGTCGACGTCGTTTCGACTGGGCCGGTTGCTGTGCGGATCTGCGGTTTTCGAATGCGGCCAGATCGGTCACATGGATTCGCCACCTTGGTCTTAATGCAGACGGACTGGCAACGTTGATCGCTCGCAGCCAGCCAGCTGCGATGAATTCACGAACCGTCTGTGGCTTGACCTGCAGCAATTCAGCGACCTGTCGTACCGTCAGGCGTGGCATGTGGCTGGCTCCTGCTGCGATTCAGTCACCATCGCTGCCAGACAGTCGAAGATGTGCTGAAACGCCGCCTGCGTGTCGATGTAGGCGATTGGCAGATTCAGTTCGAACGCCTGCTGCAGTGGGCGATGCGGATTGTCAAAAACCTGGTCGTACGTCAGGAGCGGCAGTGAGTGGGAACCGACGGCCAGCAAGTATTTTCTGCCGGACTTCCAACAGGTCTCTAATTCTTCGTTCGTGTAACTCGACAACTTCTGCAGAACAGCACCGCAATGAGCGACTGACAAACCACTTCCCCGCAGGTCGCGGACAATGCTGAGACGGCAAATATCCCAGGCTGAGAACTTGTGACGCCTCCGTTCACCTCTGCCCGTCTCTCGTACTGCCGGACGGACGAGTTCCTGTTCCACCCAGGACTGCAGTCGCCGCAAATCGACGCCAAGGACTCGTGCGACGGTTCCTGATTCGAAGTATTTGTCCGACATGAAAATTGGCTCACATGAGTGTTGCGTCACGTGAAGCAATCGTAGCGTCGGTCGGTTTGAAACTGTCTGATTTCCGCAGCTTATTGCGTGTGGATGTCTGCGGGTCCGTGTGGGTTTGCAGTATGGCGGATGCGATAACATCTGCCTGACTGACCAGCCTTCACAACCGCTCTCTCCCACTCAGGTGAGAGTTCTTTGATGCGGTCGAGAATTCCCCTTCCGTCACCGCACCTGCTTTTGCGATTCAGATCGTTCAGCCTCAGTCCATCCTGACCTGCGTCAATCAGTGCCGCGATCACTCGGTACTGTTTCGACGTGAGTGCTTCCTGCTCGACACCCGACACGATGACCGGATTATGCTCACCCTGCAGCTTGACGACAGGCTCCGGTCCCTTCAGCAATGCAGCAACCTCGGTTATTGTCAGATTGTCCGACGCGAACGACAGCTTGCCGTGTTCGACATTCAGCCAAGCGATCAAAGCTGCGTGCGTCAACTTTCTGGAGGGAAAACGATTCTCCCATCGAGCACGGAGCAAACAATACGGAGTGTAATATGCCGCGTCGATACCCTTCCCCGCGGGGGAGTCCTTGATGGCATCCAATTTTTTCGCATCATCCTTTCGAAAGTCTGCAACCAGTTTTATTGCGTCATCCGGACTCCTGGTACCAGCGAGCCTCATGGCGTCAGCCAACCGCTTGCTGTCAGACGTATTCATGAAGTCAGCTATTCTTTTTGCGTCGTCCTGTTCACTCATCGTCGCTGCCCTCCGGAAACAACCAGGCATGCACGTGTTCCGTGACCGCCACCAGTCGTGAGTCCTCGATGCGTTCGCGGTACGCGGCAGACATGCTCTGGCCCGTATGACCCATCAGAAAATCGACTGCGGTCTGATCCTTCGCACCAGAACCAATCGTTTCGAAACCGTGGCGCAAGGCATAGAACGAACGACCAGGTCGCTTGAGGTTCAGCCGTTTCAGCAGTTTCGAAAACTCGCTTCCACAGTTGTCGACTGGACTGCCAGCAGGCGAAGTGTAGCTCCACCGACGACGATGGCTCGTCAAAAATACAATGCCACGGTCAGCGTCGTCCTTCGGCTCGCGTTGTGGTCCCTCAACAACTTCACGAAGTGCAGCAGTCGTCTCAGGCCAAAGCGGACATCGACGCTCGACTGCGGTGTTTGGTCGCGGGTGTTCGCACCAGTTGGTTTCCAGATCGATCGCAGAGTGTGTCAAGCAGCCGATGTCAGATTGACCGTATCCGCAATTCGCCCCCAACAAAATCATCGCCTTCAATGGCTGCGGTGCCTCGGCAATGATCGTCCTGAGTTCTTCACTTTCGAACATCCTCTCGCCGTTTTTGAGAGTCTTGGCCTGACGTTCAAGTCTTACGGTTTTTCGGTTCGGTTTCTGGAATCCCGGACCAAATCGCACCGGCTGTTCGAGCAGTCCGCATTCGAATCCGTACTTGAAAACTGATCGAATCCGTCCAATTTCGTTGCCGACTGCTAGCGCTTTGCGAGTCTTTGACAGTGACCGTCGCAGACGCTCGAAATCATCTGCCGTCAGATCGTCAACCAGGCGGTTCCTGCCGAACTCAGCGACGATCAATGCACAGCTGCGGTCGCAGTCCCGCCAGGATCGCGGACTCAGTTCACCGCTGTCAACGCGGTGCTTTTTGCTGGTCAAAAAGCGATTGACCAGATCCCTCAGCGTCAGCTGATCACTCTTCGGTCGCGGTGTTCGACCGGCAAGCAGTGGGTCCTTGTCGTGCAGCCAGCGTTCCAGTGCTGCATCCGGATCTGACCAGAGTCCGAAGTAGTACAGCTTCCCCTTCACCTTCTTCGCCCACTGGCCGTTCTGGTGAGCGAACAGCGGAAAACCGGCAGGTCGTGACGGCTTGTTCCTGGGTCGTTTTGCTGTAGATTGCATTGTGTTGCCTTCCGGTCTGAAGCCAAGGTGACACGACACCTGCTGGGTTGCCGCCTGGCAGGTCTCACTTAACCTGAGAACCAGCGACCCAGGTGTCGCAAAAGGTGTCGTTGCCTGGATTAATCAACTCAGCCGTTGCACACACGACCCGTAAATCATACAAAACCATAGCCAAACATCAAGCCCTCGTAGCTCAGCCGGATAGAGCATCGGATTCCTAATCCGAAGGTCGTGAGTTCGAATCTCGCCGGGGGTACTGCTTTTTCCGGGACCTGGAGTCTTTCCTTCTTTGGAATATCCGGCTTCCAGCATTTCAACGAACTCGGGAGCAGTGGCCGTGAGTCTCTCGTTGCCGCTCTTGTCAGTCTCGGCGGGAATGATGGACATCGGCCGCCGTCGGTACAAATCAACAGCAATCGCTCCTGTGTTCTGGTCCCCGCTGAATGTGAGGGCTTCGCTCAATCTGAGACCACCTAAGTACAGTCCCCTCAGCAGGTGTTAACCCGACAGGTTTGCGACCGCGAATTTCGGCTGTATTCCGGTCGGGCGCACGGCGGTCGAGGCTGCAGCGATCCGCTGCTGACCTGGAATGGCCGACTGGCGAGAGCAACACCACGACCTCAACTGGTGGGTCAATGACTTCATCTGAACCTGGTGATTCACTCAAACGTGAGATGGACGAGATCTGTGCTCGATTTGAAGCCGAATGGAAGTCAGGCTCCGCGCCTCGGATTGAACAGTACCTGGAGCGGCTACCAGGCGACACGAACAGCACCCTGTTGATTGAACTGTTGAAGCTGGATGTCCACTACCGTTCCGAAAACGGTGAGCCTCCCACGGCGGATGAATACACAGAACGCTTGCCGAAACACGCAACGTTGCTCCAGATCGAACTGAACAAGCTGCTGCAAACGATCTCACAGAAGCAGCTCAAAGCAGCGATGCGCCCCTCGGTGAAGGAATCTCCAGCCAATCTGGAGGATCTATCGTCATCGCGTCAAATGGGGCCGTATAAGTTGCTGCAACCGATCGGTGAAGGTGGGATGGGGCAGGTCTTCATGGCCGAGCAGCATGAGCCTGTCAGACGCCAAGTCGCCCTGAAGATCATCAAGACAACACCCCCAGCAAGGAGATTCCTGGGCGATTTGAAGCTGAGCGACAGGCGCTGGCGACGATGGATCATCAGAACATCGCCCGAGTGCTGGACGCCGGCATCACCTCAGATGGCCGACCGTACTTTGCGATGGAACTGGTAAAGGGCGTCCCCATCACGGATATGCTGCTGGCGCAGCGTTACTGGGAAGACGCGAATATTGCACCTCTCCGAGAACTGCTTGACCGGCACCGGCACCGCAATAATCTCAAGGGCTTCGAGTGGGACTACTGGAACCGGCGCACCCACAGCAGCCTGCTCACACTCAATGGACACACGGATCGTGTCGTCAGCGTCAGTTTCAGCCCCGATGGCAAACAGATTGTCAGCGGAAGTGCGGACAGGACGGCACAGCTGTGGAATGCGGAAACCGGCCGAGAGCAGCTCACCCTCAAAGGACACACTGATACCGTCGTGAGCGTGAGTTTCAGCCCGGACGGGAAACGTATTGCCAGCGGCAGGTATGACGGAACAGTGAAGGTGTGGGAAGCCCGGCCATGGACCGCGGAACAGCGAGCTGCGCGGCAACTCCGCCGCGCGATCACCCCCGGCCACGTCATCAGCGGCAAAGTAATCTTCGGGCGGACTCTTCGCGGGAACGAAAACATTGTCAGCAACCGATGCGCCCCGTACCGGAGGTGCAAAAACGGGTCGGCAGTACTCCCAACCCCTTTTTGCTACGTTGTGTTGAATGCTGGTTACTCGACGGCTTCGGAATACACTTGGCATTCAGGAAACGCGGCCCTGAGTTCTGCAAATCCCGCCTCCGTGACCTCCGTGCCTTCCATGTAGAGGTTTTCCAGATTGGTGAGCGGTTTAAGGTGTTTCAAACCCGCGTCAGTGATCTGCGTGTTGGAAAGGTCGAGCAGACGCAGATTTTTGTGCCCTTTGAGATGCTCCAGTCCTGCATCGGTGATTTGCGTGCCGTCGACGTTGAGGATTTGCAGGTCCGTGAGCGCCGCGAGGTGCTCCAACCCGCCGTCGGTGATCTCCGTACTCAGCAGGACAAGCGTTTTCAGACTGGCCAGCTCTTTGAGATGCTGCAGTCCATCATCCGTGATCAACGTGCCGGTGAGGTTGAGCAATCCCAATAAAGCGAACTCCTTCAGCTTCTCGAGCCCCGCGTTGCTGATGCGGGTGTTGTTGAGATAGAGCGAACCCAGACTGGTGAGCTTGTTAATATGAGCCAGTCCCGCGTCGGTGACCTGTGTGTCGGCGAGGCCGAGCCCCTTGAGCGTGGTGAGTGCGTTGACATGCTCCAGCCCCGCATCGGTGATCTTCGTGCCCGTGAGGTCAAGCAGTTGCAGTCCGGTCAGCATTTCAAGTTGCGGCAACATGTCGTCGGTGATTGATGAATGCGTGAGGTTGAGAGACCGGCGGTTGAGGAATTTACCCCCGACCGCCAACATCGCCGCCCTGACCTGTTCCTCTTTGTCCGCGTCGTCAGCGACCGGCAGTTGCTCCGGTTCAGCCGTTGTTTCCTTCTCCAACGGTGGGTCAGATGGGGAATCACATCCTGGCAAGCTCAGGAGTGTCAGTGCGATCAAAAGACTTGCCACGTTATCGTTCATTGCGCCGCCCCTGTGTCATCGTTCTCAACTTTGCGTCATTGACAATCACCGAAGTGTTCAGTGTCTTGCGGTTTCGTCAGCCAACTGATCATCAGTCACCACAACTTGCAAACAATTCCCGTCAATAGAGGAAAACAATTTGACCGTCAAATCGGTGGGGGTTCCTGAAAAACCATCCCGTGTACATTTGCAGCCGTCGCATGCCGGAGTCGGCTGCCTGCGACCCGTCTGAAGCCAGCGAGGCAACTTCAGTTGGAAGCGACATCACATCGAGGCAACACGGGTCGCAACTGGCTCGTTCCTGCATCGGTGATTTGTGTGTCAACGAGTCCCGGACGTTTTCAACCGGTGCCTCTTCAATCAAGCGCCTCGAGGTTTTTGAAAACTTTGAGCTGGGCGACGTCCGCATCCTTGATGCTGGTATAAGAAAGGTCGAGCTGCGTTTGATCCTTGTCAAGATGGCCTCCCATCTTCTCGATTGTCACTACAATGCCACCGTGATCGTTCGGCTTTGTCGTGACTGAATCGCATCCTGTGTGGATTAGGAGTGTTGTCGCCATCAAACTCCATCTCAATTGAGCATTCATTGGGCGGGGCCCGTGTCAAAAAACGATCATTTCTGAACTGGCATCGCAATTCGAGCCGCATCGGCACGGTCCATACTGGCAGCATCGGCAGTGTTTCACCGCCGTGGTTTATTGTCGTCCCGGTTTTTCGTAGACTACAGAAGTCCGGTGGCCTGCCCAGGACGAAAGTGTGATGATTCAGGTTACCGATCCCAATGTACTGCTGGTGGAGGTGAAGTATGTCAACGGACAGCCTTGAAGACGAACAAGAAACCGGCGATGAACGAGTGCGCGATCAGCATTTTGCCGAGATCATCCTGTCAGAGACATTGGGACAATTGTCTGACGTTCATCCGTTGGTCCCCGTTTCGCCTGATGACACGGTGTTGGTAGCTGTCAATGCCATGATTTCCGGCCGGATCGGCTGCGCTCTGATCATGGACGGAGAAAAACTTGTCGGACTGTTTAGCGAACGCGACGTCCTGCTGAAGGTGGTGGCGAAGGGGCTGGATGCAGCGAGCCTTCCGGTGTCCGATGTGATGACACCGGATCCCGAATGCCTGCAGCACGATGATGCAATTGCCTACGCCCTCAATAAGATGGCCGGTGGCGGTTATCGCCACGTCCCCATCCTAAAAGACGATGGCGTTCCGGAAGCCATCGTGTCCATGCGGGATATTGTCAACTACATTGTTCAGTTCTATCCCGAGGAAATCCTGGCACTTCCCGACAGCCCTCGTGGGACCATCACCACTAAGCGTGAAGGTGCTTAGCACCCCCCATCCGCCCTTCGAGCATCCCCACCCCCTCAAAAAGGGGAGAGGAACAGGTGGCTGTCTGAACCATATGTCCCTTCAGGCAACCGGTGAGGATTCAAAAACGGCAAGCAACAGCTGCTTCCATCTCCCCGGTCGCGAAAGGACGCCTTCGTTGAACCGTCAATGGGTGCGAATGAAGGCCGACCAAATCAGCCACAGCGACAGCCGAACAGTCGGATTTGCAATTCCAGTGCGTTTTGAAAGGTTTGGAAGACTGTGTCCGGTTGGTCAGAGAGGATCATTCGAGTCGATTGGCGTTCAATCGCGGTTCCACTGCATCGCAATCTCTGTCCACCCATCATGTCGCTGTAAGGCAGAGGGAAACAGCGTGTCCACCGTGAAATCGCTCAGGCTGGTGGGGACCACCGG
>JBDOMX010000097.1:0-10909 GCA_039831615.1 Planctomycetaceae bacterium | reverse complement strand
ATTGCAACCAGCGCAAGCAGGATGGAACCAAGAGGACGCCGCTGAATTCACCGCGCTGCGTCGCTGGATTCGCCGACCGGACCGGATTGAACAGGACCCGTTCGGGGATCAGACCGTGCGCGCCACGTTGCATGCGGGCAGAAACTGGGACGACGTCACTGGGGAATCCGGACCAGAGGATCCACAGCTGGCCATGATTTCGATTCAGGCTCGCGATGGCAGACCGCTGGCTGTGCTGTCAAATTTCTCGATGCATTACTTTTCGGGCGAAACCGGACTGAGCGCCGACTATTTCGGGTTATTCTGCGAAGGATTGAAAGCACGACTGTCGCACGGCAGGGACGAGAGTGTCCCTCCTTTTGTCGGCATCATGTCGCACGGCTGCAGCGGTGATATCTGGCGGCGCGATTATACGGTGCCGCCGGATCAGCAACCCGACTGGACGATCAACGAGTACTCGACACAACTGGTGGACATTGCCGTTGCGTCGCTCAAATCGATCGAATACCGACACGACGTGGATCTTGCCATGGCTGAACGACGGTTGGCATTAGATTATCGAGTCCCCGACGAACGACGATTGCAGTGGGCGCGAGAGATCGTCAGTTCCATGCCCGACCTGTCGGCTCGGAACCAGCATGAGTTCTATGCGGTGCAGCAGGTCCTGCTCCACGAGCGGCAGTCGACAGAAATCGTGGTGCAGGCGCTTCGCATCGGCGACATCGGTATCGCCACGACCCCGACCGAAACTTACGCGCTCACCGGACTGAAGGTGAAGCTGCAAAGTCCTCTGGAAAAGACGTTTGTCATCGAACTGGCGAACGGCGCTGACGGATACATTCCGCCGCCCGAGCAACACTTCCTTGGAGGCTACAATACCTGGGCGGCCCGCAGTGCCGGTCTGGAAGTGACGGCCGAACCACAAATCGCCGAAACAACGCTCGAACTGCTGGAGCATGTTTCCGGAACGGAGCGACGAACCTGGCGACAGACGCGCGGCACCGCCGCGAACGCGATTATCGCTGCCAGACCGCTTGCCTGGTGGCGAATGGACGAGTTCGCCGCGCCACTTGCCGCCGACTCGTCGGGAAATGGAAACGACGGCATGTACGAGTCGGGCGTGGCCTTTTTCCTTGCGGGCCCAGGTCCGGATTTGTTCTCCGGGCCGACCGAAGTGAATCGAGCCATACACTTTGCCGGAGGTCGACTTCACGCTCGCCTGCAGCCGCGAACGCTGGACGGTGATTATTCGGTCTCCCTCTGTTTTTGGAACGGGATGCCGGCAAACGGCCGTGAAGTTACGGGCTGGATGTTCTCAACGGGCTACAACCATGGGCTGGATGCGGGCGGCGATCATCTGGGGTTAGGCGGTACTTCCGGTCACGAAGGACGTCTGATTTATCAGCACGGCGATGACTCGGAGACAATGGTTGGTGGACAGACGGAGATCAATCGCTGGTCATGGAATCATGTGGCCCTGGTCCGCCGCGGCAACAATGTGTGCGTCTATCTGAATGGCGAGCGTGAGCCGGAGATCGAAGTCGACGTGACTGCGGCAGATGGATCGATTGTTGAACTGTTCCTGGGAGGTCATGCCGATGGAGCAGCGAACTGGGAAGGACGACTGGACGAAGTCGCCGTGTTCGATCGGGCTCTGACACCGGATGAAATCAAGGCCCTGGCCATCTGGCAATGACTCTTCGAGCCACTTCGTTGACTCATCAAGCATAAGGTCGTAGCCTGAATGATTCGCGTAGGCCGAACCGCAGAGTACGCGAGAATGGTAACAATATGGCAACCGAAGTTCCGGCAACGCAACGGTTTTCATGGTCCGTCTGCAGTAGGAATGAATCATCCTGGTGACTTCCGGTAACCATCTCTGCATCCGATGTCAGGTTGAGAGGTCTGCCGCATTGACAACAGCCAACAGCGAGTCGATCGAAGGTCGATCGGCCGGACCACGGCCGACGTGTTGCAATCGCACGACACCACCGGGATCGACAAGCACATCGCCCCCAAGTTGATGCACGTCACCGTGCGGGAGTCGGGGCATTTGTCCGCGCACGATGAGTCGCAAATAGGCGCCCCAGTTTTGCGGACCCCCAATCGCCCACAAGCTGCCGCGGTGCATGCCATAGGTGGCATACAGCGATCGCGTCTCATCGACCAGCAGAGGCCACGGAATTCCAGTCTCCGCGACGTACGCCTGCGCGAATTGCCGAGTTTCGAAGGTGATCGCTGTGACCTGTAATTCCAGGGCGTCAATGTCCGCTTGGCGCTGCTGCAACTGCAACAGATGGTCCCGACACAACAGTCACATCAAATGCCGGTGAAATACCAGCAGCAACCAGCGGCCGGTGCAACTCGAGAGCCGAAACATCTCGCCAGTCGTACTCGGCAATTCGAAATCGGGGGCAGTGCTGCCGACTGAAAGCTCTGGCATCGTCTTCTCCATTCGTTGGCTCGGCGACCGGAATTGATGTGGCGCAGCGGGAAGCTCCTCAAGGATCGATTGAGCCCAATGTCATGATACGCGTGATCGGCGGACGCCTGTCGGACGATGTGGGAGTTTCCGCAACAAATGAGCGATCTTCAGGCAGTCGGGCAAACGCCACAACGTTGTTTCATCAGTGTCGATGGCGATGCCCTGGATCAGAGAACGTGAACCGGAAATCTTGTTCCATGGCAGGGGCATTGAGCCCGGATGATGCGTATTACTCAGGGTCAGTGTTGAAGGCGTAGAGGGCGGCGTTTTTCAGGATGAAACGAATCTGAATGGCCTTTGTTTGGGGAGGTAGATGGTTGACGTGTTTCCACGTGACCGTGTGGTTCGTGCTGTCGCTGGTGAGTGGCTTGCAGTCGTCGTTCGTGTAGCCGGGAACGCTGTTGCCAGTCTCGTCGAGAAGTTCAACTCTGATCCAGCCGTCGGTGGTGGTGTAATTGACGCGAAGCTGGCTGTGGGGTGTAATCAGGATCGATTTTGTGGTAACGATTCCAGTGGTATGCCCGGCATCCAGCGAGGCGAAGCCGTCTTTGCGGAGAGTGGCCAGGCCCACGGCGGCGTTGCCACCGGAGCCATGAGTCACGTCGAATCCGCCGTAGTAGAGTTTGATGGTGTCGCCTTCCAGCAGCGGGTGATTCGGGGTAAACAGCATGCCGTCGTCCCAGGCGCCGTCCGGGCCGAGCGGCAGGATTGGAGAACGCGGTTTATCCTGGCGTCTCCAGTCGACGCCGTTGTGGCTGGTCACCAGTTCGACAAAGACCGGTCCATCGTTTTTCCCGTCGGTGATGCGGAAGATCCATAGGAATCCAATGTACATGGATTCATAGGCGAAGCCGGACATACCGTAGAAGTCGGTACGTTGTCCGGGCTGTTCGATCCAGCGGTCGTCGTATTCGTCGGGGACCATGATCAGTCGGTTGGGCGGCCACTCTTCGAATTGAGTTGTGGCGGTGTAACCGATGCAGCGCCGGCGGTAGCCGCGGACGTCGGCGAACTTTTTCGGATAGCCGACATAATGATTAGTGTGCGGGTCCCACACAAAGCATCCCACGTCGCCTGGGTGATCGGGGAAGACAGGGTTTTTCGACACGTCGGTCCAGTGAATGCCATCTGCTGAGTAAGCTCCCCAATACCCGGTGACCGTGTGCCTGGGGGGCGTGCGCCCGTAGTCGAAGTTGATCATTTTGTAACGGCGATTCGGATCAGTTTCCCACGGTGTGTGGATGACCTGAGGGGTATGATCCTCATGGGTCCGCCGCAACAGAATGTTGTTTTTCCTGGAGCCCTGGTAGTCGACGAGACCCAGGTTGGGTTTGAGCCATTGGATGCCATCCGGGCTGGTGGCATACAGAATGCGGTACTCGCCGTCCCAGCTGTGATACCACATGCGGTAGCCAGTCCCATTTTCGGAGGGCAGGACGGTCCCATAGAGATACGTCGCCGCGCCTTCCCAGGGTTGGTCGGCGATCAGAACCGGGTTGTCCGCATGTTTGTTGAATGCGTGATAGACGCGATCAACGTGCGTCCTGTCAGCGATCCACTCGTCATCAACGAACAGCCGCCAGTGCCCGGTGAGGTCGCCAGGCGATGTGGGCGCCTGGGCGCACGCCGACGAGATAATGAGGCCCGTAAATAGAAGCGCGACGCCGCCCGCCTGCAGATTTCGCATGATCCTGAACTCCCGAATTGCGGTCCGCCAAAACTCCGTTTTCAACAGGCTGCTGAGGCGCCGCAGCGATCAACAATGCGAACTCTTCGGAGTTCTGCCGACGAAGTTCGTGGGCCTCATTCACGATGATACACTTAATGTGCCGGGGCGGCACACCACGGCTGATCACCGACACGAGTGGGCTCAGGTTTTCCGAACACCGTAAACTCCCACTTAAAGGCACAGTTCCGACCAGCATTTTTGGCGGCGTACAGACAGATGTCAGCCGCCTTCACCAGTTCCGCCGGATCAGTGACGCAGGCCACATCATGAGCGACACATGCTCCGATCGAGACTCCTGAAATGGTGCCGGTCCCGCTCGGACTGGACCTCAGTTCATCGACCGCCTGCTGCAGACGGGCGATCACGATGTCGATTTCCCCCGCCCGGCAACCACAGCACAACGCCACGAATTCGTCGCCGCCCAGCCGCGCCACGAGATCGTAGGACCGCAGAGTGCTGCGTAAGGTCTTGGAAACGGTCCGCAGTGTTTCATCGCCTGCAGCGTGGCCCCATGTGTCGTTGATTTGTTTGAAATGATCCAGATCGACCAGCACGACCGCCACCGAGTGATCGCCGCGAATGGCTCGATTGCATTCTGCGCTAAGCTGCCGATTGAACGTCGTACGATCCGGCAGTCCGGTCACACAGTCCCAATGGGCGTGGCTCAGAGTCTGAGCAACGGCCTTCCAGCTGACGAACATGTCCTCCTGGGAGATCAGCCCAATGGTATGTCCATTGTGCGATACGACGGTGACTTCGTTCAGGTCAACATGACCGCCCGCAGCCGGAATGTTGGTATGCGAAACGTCCAGCCGGTTCTGCAGGGCGACTTCAGCCGGCAGGCTCATCAATCCAATCAGTTCCCCGCTGTCAGAGTCGCCGATTCGATCAGCAATGTCCTGAGAATTGAGAACTCCCAATGGGATGCCGTTGTCGTCTTCCACAATGAGGAATCGCGGGCCGCCACTCACGTGTCCACCCAGGATGTCGACGATCGGCTGTGTGGCACGGGCTGTATAGTTCTCGGCGGAGACCGTTCGCTTTCCGTGAATCGTGGCTGCATGAAAATCCATGACGGGACAACCCCTGTTGTGTTCATGATTCCGGACGGCCAGTGGATTGTCAGCCGCACGAAAGTGGAGCGCGTTAGCGCTCCGAATCGGTCTGTCGCAACAATGAATGCTGAACCCCCGGAGACCGTCCACGGACGCCACGTTCGAAAATTCGTTCCATATTCCCCAACGGTGTGCCGCTCCTGTTGGAATCTGCTGCCATCGGAACATGCCAGGCGATCAGGTCCGTTTTCCGTGCAGCAGATGCCGAAAAACGATGATCGCAGCTCAGGCAGTGCCCGACGAAACTCGGGGCACTGAAAGCCGCCGAGCAATGATGACACCTGAGATCATCGGGCATCTGTTCCACATCGGCACCGGGCAGCAGGTCTGAACATCGACATTTTGGACAGCGGAGGCCATTGGCGTCTTCGAAGTCGTGCTCATCCGCGATGTGACCGCAGGAAAAATGATGCAGGCGATTGATCTGATCGAGGAAAGCGCAGCCACATTCCGGGCAACTTTGTCGAAACGTGGGCAAACATTCGCATTCAGGGCAGACCAAAAGGGTGTCCAGTTTGATTGCCCGAGCATTGGGATCCCGTTGCCACTGCTGATAGGTGAGCTGGTCCACGTCGTAGACGTAGCGACATGTTTGCGGAGAGAAACGGGGGAGATGAACCTGGAATTTCACCGGGGTGGAACGGGCCGCATCGATCCGTCGGATCCGGTCGGGCGGCACGATATCGGCCTTCATGCGGAGTTCTCTGGGTTCGAACGGAGCCACGATGAAGTCTGTGGCGCCGGCCTCCAGAATCTCCGGGATGCGTTCCATGTACGGTTTGTCAATGATCGCCAGGATACGCAACGAATGAGCACTCGAGTGCTCGCGTAACAGCTGACAGACGTCAATCCCGTTGACGGTGCCTCGGAACGCACGCAGGATCAGTAAAGTGCTGTCCGGTCGATCCGTCAGCGAAGCTTCGACACCGGCCAGCGTATCCAGCAGGGAGTACTCAACCTCAGCATCTCGGAGCGTATATTCAGTGAGTGCTCGCGTTTCGTCGTGGCTGTCGACAACGAGAATGTGAGTATGCTTCATCGGTCGATCTCTCAGTGCTTCCTACAGATATGGCTGCCGTACCCTGACTGCAGCAGACAACTTGTTCCGGCCGTCGGAGCGAAACATACGTTGCAGAATCGCAACATGGAGCGATCGCACACCGGGATGACCCACCAGGATGGACAGGCGGCCAGTCGAATGCTGATCACACCAGTCATTCGACTTTCGCCGTTAGCGAGGATTGTGAGGCGTCGGACCAATGATCGTGTTCTGACGGATCGAGTCGCCGATGGCGTAATTCGGGAACGGCGCACGACTGTCGTGCTCAGCAGTGTTGCGTCCCCGACGCTTCAGTGGTGACACACTCTGTTTCGCGATTGACTGCGTGTGACATTGAGGGTGCTTGATGACGGAAAACACGGCCCTCATCCGCCCTGCGGGCACCTTCTCCCAGAGGGAGAAGGGACATCGTGGACTTCGCTTCTCCCGGCCCCGTGAGAAGCAAAGTACTACGTCCACCTGCGGAGTTTCCCCCGGCAGGCTCACGACACTCAGAGACATTGAAAAATGATCTCGTCTAATAGGTCTCAGAAGCTGCAATGACGTCCATCTCCCAACTTCCATCTACACTCGTGACTGACTCCTTCAGTTGTCCTGATTGCCAATACGCTGCGCCCTATTCGCGGTCTTCACTTGTATGAGGGCGGTGCGCGTACTTCGCTGATCGCATGGGGCCCGGGTTTGCTTGAAAAGAAAAATCACGTGGATCGCGCGTCCATTTTGTCGGCGATCGACCTGCTGAACGCATTCAAGTTTCGTGGACTGGGAGCCTCTTCGGTCAGTACCTGATGCAGCAGCATGCATGTGTTGCCTCGGAACGGTCGCTCACCGATCAGCATCTCGAACAGAATCACGCCCGTAGAAAACATGTCCGCACGACGATCGACATGGTGACCTTCACCTTTGGCCTGTTCAGGTGACATGAAGGCCGGCGTACCGAGGTTCTGGCCGTCCATCGTCATCGTGATCTCGCCGACCTCTCGTTTTGCCAGGCCAAAGTCCATCAACTACGGTTCGCCCGCCCGATCCAACATGATGTTTTGCCGGGTTTCAGGTCACGGTGAATCACCCCCTGTTCGTGAGCATGATGTAACGCATGAGCGACCTTGATCATGACTTCGGTCGTTTCGCGAGCCGCGGGTCGCATTCCGGTCAGCCAGTCCGCCAACGTCAGGCCGTCCACGAAGCCAGGTGCGATATAGATTCGATCGTCCTCGCGACCGACTTCATGCACGCTGACGATGTTTGGATGTCGAAGCTGCGCGGCTGTTTTCGTTTCCCGCAGAAATTGTTCGGATTCCTCCGCTGTCAGCTGGCCCTTGCGAGGCACCTTGATCGCGACGGTACGATCAAGCGACTCGTCGAACGCTCGAAACACCGATCCGAAGGTACCCACACCGATCTTTTCGACGAGATTGAAGTGGCCGAGAGTCCAGCAAAGAACTTCATTTCGACGACCTGAGCGGCCCGGGAGTTCTCGCTGCTAAGTGCCTCCAGCGCATCATTCAATTCGAGGACATTCAGATGATTGGCGGAATCCGCGACGGAAATGTGCAACGGTTTTCCTCGGCCGTCTGCACCGCCTCGTTTTTGAGCTTTCCTGGTGCGTGCGTGGTCCACCAGCAGACGGCGAATAATCGTGGCTCCAGCGGCCATTACCTGGGACCGGTCCGCGATATCAACGTTTCTTTGCTCCAACAGCTTCAAATAAGCGTCGTTGACCAACATCGTGGGCTGCAGCGAGTGACCGGCGGTTTCGCGCACCAGGGCTCCTTCTGCGAGTCGATGCAATTGGTCGTAAATCGATTTCTGCCAGCCGGATGTGACTTCGCGATGAACTGATTTAACCATTGAGAATCTAACGCTTTCAACAGGTGACGGAACGTTGAAACACGAATTTGAGAATATCTGACAACCGGTTGCACATTGGAACGGCCATCTTCGCCAGAACCAATGACCCAGGCAAGAGACGCCTGAAACGATCACTTCTCAGCGCGGCGATACGGGACACTTTCAATGGGAAACAGATATGCGACGAGGCACCAGCACGGTCGAGGTGACTTTCGCATTCGAAGTGACTTCTTCATCAGCCCCTGACACCGTGTCAGATTCCTGTTCATTGATCAGCTCAACCGGCAGAATTTTCAAGGGATTGTGACGGCAAACGCGTCGCCGCCACGGTCCGGCGAAGAAACCGCTACAGCGTAATACGCTGTAGGTGTGGAATTCTCTGCGGAAAGTGTGCGATCTATTCAGCGTGTTATAGTTCAGACAGGGGACGTCAGAAATGTGTCGAGGCGGCCCCCAGCCTCGGATCAGTAGCGCTGCAGCTGATGTAGTGCACACGCGGAGTCATGGTGACGACCAAGAAAATGGATAACTCAAAGTACAAACAAGTTCTGGACGATCCAGAGCGGTGGTTATCGGATGAACAGCGCCGATGGCTTCGTCCGCGAGGTGCTGCGTTGAGAATGGCGTACCTGTTGCTGTACGCTGTCAACTGGATTCTTATTCGAGTTCTCTTTCGCTTTTCTGTGGAAGGACGCGAGTTTCTCCCTTCTTCTCGCCCCTTTATTGTCGCGCCCAATCATGCCAGTCCTTTCGATCCGCCGTTCCTCGCGGCAGCGCTGCCTTTGCCGATGCTTCAGGAGACGTTCTGGGCCGGTAAACAGAGCACCGTTCTCCGAACTCGATTCCGCCGCCTGCTGAGCCGGCTGACCAGAGTCATTCCCATCAGCGACGAAATCAGTGCACTCAGTCCGGGGGTCACTATCCTGGAACAGCACAACAATCTGGTTTGGTTTCCTGAAGGACGACGGTCACTCGACGGGCAGTTGCAGGAGTTCAAGCCGGGGATTGCCTTGTTGCTCACTCGGTGTCACGTTCCGGTTGTCCCGGTGTTTATTCACGGCGCAGCGGCCGCGTTTCCTGCGGGAGCTGGAATCCCTCGCTTGCGCAGAAAAGTCGTCGTGCGGATCGGAGCACCTCACATATCGCAGCGGCTCGACCTGGACACCTGCACCACTGAGGACATTGATCGTTCTGTTGAATCGCTTCGACAACGAATGTCGCAACTTCGTGATCAGTAGTCCGTCAAAGCAGTTGCAGGCCGTCTCACTGATTGTGTGTGTGCGTGTGAACACGACGTCGATCGATCGCGATCTCATTGCCGGCAGTTGAGTTGATTCTGCCAGTTGCAGGGCGGAGGCAATGTGGCCGTGTGACGACGGTACAGCGACTGGTCCGGAAACATTGTCGACGCTGCCAGCGTCGACAATGCCATTTGGGGCCAGTCCCGTTTCCATCGAACCTCGTGAGGAACTCGGACGGAACTGCGGAAGTGCGTTCAGCGTGCCAGTTCTGTGAAATGTTATTGGCCGCCACGTGTCGTGGGACTGCTCCGAAACACACTCCGAACTTCGCCGTGGTGTGCAGACTCGCACACGACGGCGGTCCGGGTTGTGCGGCGGACGTTTGACACTGGCACACCTTTCGCGGAGGGTGGAAGTGCTGTGTCCTCCAGTATTGCAGTACGCCGCGATACCACACTGGAATCTGGCCCACGGTAATTGGCACCTGATTTGCGGCCAGCCTTCCATACGACTTCTTTTCAGCAGGAGCGACCGAATGCGTGACATCTCCCTTGGTGAGCTTTCTGATCGAGTGCAGGACCTGGAGCGGCAGAACCGCGTTCAGAGACGGCTCGTGTTTGGACTTGCAGCCGGAACTATCATGCTGCTCACACTGGGAGCCGGACGACCGGCCCAAAATGATGAGACCGCGGGAAAGTTCGATACAGTGACGGCCAAACGCGTCGTGATCACCGACAGTAATGGGAGTGAACGCCTGACGCTTGAACTCGCGTCGGGAGAACCGGCGATTTCAATGTTTAATCACAAGCAGCAGCGTCAGATCTTTCTGGGAATCGATGAAGACTGGCAGGACACCGCCTTGCTGTCTGTTTCAAGCAGGCAGAGTAACGGCGAAGTGGATAAACAAGCGGTCCTGGCGGCCACCACCGGTCACCCACAATCGCCGGGTAATTCCCAGCTGATTCTCTATGATGCGAAGCCGATGGAACGATACTCGCCACGGAGAGAGTTGCTCAGGCTGTCGTCGGGCCGAGGGGCACAAAAGCCGTATGTTGAAGTCTACGAATCGACGACTGGAGGTGAGAGAGAAGTGAACCTCACTCTGCTGCAGGCGGCTCCAGGCGATCACGGTGTCCTGCTCAACACCGATGCGAAGCCGGCAACATTGACTGGTGTGACACTCGAGCCGCGGTAACGCGAGCGAATTGTTGACTTGATTGGGGCGGGCTCCCCGCCCCGTGGCAACGACTTTCGTACCAGCTTCGATTGCTTCCCAGGGCCAGGATTCTCGCACGCAAATACGATTGGATCCTGTGCCATGTTGCGAACCCATTCCGGACGGCTGACGCCGGCCCTGGGTGCAGAGAAGGCGATGCAGACGGCGGCCCCGCAGACTGCTTCCGTAACACCTCCGGTGGCCCCCTGCTG
>JBDOMX010001002.1:0-2496 GCA_039831615.1 Planctomycetaceae bacterium | reverse complement strand
AACCCGCTTGCAGGGGGGACTGCGCTGAGGCAACGGCATAATCTGCCGGTCTGCAGGACTCCGACCAGTCTTTGCCGGCCTGTTGACTTCAAATCGGTGAATGAGACTACAGTCGCAACTCAACTACCGAATAAACTTCCCGATACCGATGTCCCCTCATTGCCCCTGTTCAGCGGCCGGCCGTGCTCAGTTTCCGATTCATTCTGATTTCGACACTCATTCTGGTGGCCGCCGGCTGCGGCACCACGCAGATGCGTTCCGGAACTGAACAATTATTACTGTCCGATGCTGTCGATCGATCGGTTGATCGACTTGACCTTTCAGCCCTGGATGGAGAATCGGTTTTTCTCGATCCAACGTACATCAGACCGGACAAATCGCCGAGATCCGGCGGAGCAGACAACTATGTCAACTCAAATTATATCATCAGCGCGTTGAGGCAAAAGATCATCACGTCTGGATGCCTGCTGAAGTCGTCGGCTTCTGAAGCGGATTACGTCATTGAAGCCCGAGTGGGAGCATTGGGTACAGATGCGATGGAAGTAACCTACGGAATTCCCGCGAGCAATGCGTTGAGTGCTGCTGCTTCATTGCTGTCCGCGGTCCCCGCAGCACCAACGATTCCGGAGATTTCGGTTGGCAAACGCAATGCGGCCATGTCAACTTCTAAAGTTGTGTTGTTTGCCTACCACCGCGAGACCGGTCAACCCGTGTGGCAATCGGGAGCAGCGATCGCTCGGAGTGACGCAAAGGACTCATGGTTGTTGGGCGCCGGACCGTTCCAGAAAGGGTCGATTTACCGCGGCACTCAGTTTGCTGGATCGCGTCTGCGTTTTCCCTGGAGTCCTCGCCTCAAAACGAGGGAATCCACCGGCCTCAAGATTGCTGATGCTCATCAATTCGTTGTTCCAAGGGTTTTGGAACAACGATTGGCAGTCAGGGCTGCCGAAGCAGCGGGTGCGATTGGTGAACACGAGAACTCAACCGTTGTCCCGGCGTCACATGAAGCAGCAGTTGAAGAGTGACAGCACAAATGTTGGCGGCAGGCTGGTCACGCCTCCACCTCGTGTCGTCAGTCGATCGGAATCGTCGCTGCATGGCTCCTCGCGGATCAATTCGGCTGACGGCGGTGAAAGGATTTTGTCCGCGATCCTCGATCGAAAACTCAGTGGGCACGATTGACCACAAGCTCCCAGTATTCACTCGACGGCAACAGTTTGGACCTGACCTGTATTGATTCCCGTGTTGGACGATTGGCGGCTGGAATTTGAAACGAAAACTGAACTGTTTTCGCCGAGGCAGACACAACCTGGTTAGACGAAGTGATTCTCTCGGAATCTTGATCAGCGATAATCCAGGATGCGTTCGGCGCCTCGGGATGGTAAGGGATGTCCTGTCGAAGACCGTCACCACCGGCAATGTGGCCTTCAATGAGTTCGTTCACTTTCATCGGTTTGCCGGTTGTGAGCAAATGCACCGTCAACATCACGCGGTAATCCTCGCCAAACCGCGGCTGTGCTGGCTCAGTCCACGCGGCAAGATTGCCTTTCACGACGGCCCCCGGTGGACGGACTGGTACGAATGAACGCGGATCTGAACCGCGGACTCCTTTGCCTTGTGCGGGTGCAGTTTTCGTTCCCCGCAGGAAAAGTGAGGCAGCCAACAGGCTGCACGACAGGGCAAGCCCGATCATAACGACCGCTGCTGTTCCGGCATTCCGCATCGGCCAGCTGTTCAGCGCGGTACGCTGTTTTTCGCCGCCGGCACCATGGCTGTTCCTGCCCGGTTCACTCACTGGAACCGCATAGGCACCGGCACAGCGAGTCCGGCTGTTGTGCCTGACTCCATGAAGATCTGCGCTGAGCAGATTGCCGGTTTGCTCCAGATGTTCGTCGTACCTGGCCCGTTTCGCCGCGTCCGAGAGTACTTCTCGTGCTTCCTGAATCCGCTTGAAGTGCTGGATGCCTTCTGCGTCTGGGTTGGTGTCTGGATGATACTCCCGGACCAACTTCCGGTAAGCAGAACGGATCACAGCAGGTGACGCATCGGGCGCGATTTCCAGGATATCGTAGTACCCAATGCTCGGCATGTTTCACGCACTCTCGCTGCAGCCTGAAAACCGGACCCAAGGATTCGAAGTCTGCTTCTCCCATCAAGTTATATTCTATTTGGGTGAGCTCTGTGAAGCATTTTTCCGTTGAAAAAATCTCGTGAACCGTTGTGAATCTGAGCTTGAAACCTGCGTCTCGGGGCATGCCTGCGTAACCGAGTTTGACCATTCGCTGGTGTGCCGCACGTGGCGGCCAGGCGACTTGGACGTGTTCGAGTGAGTGGCTACGAATGTTCTACATGAATCTATCCGACACTAGACTCAGTACAAGCGACCAATTGAGTGTGTTGTGAAAGAAAACACCCGAAACCCAGCTGAAATCCGCGTATTGAGTGTTGGTAAGACGGGACAACAAGCGGGACAGAAAAGGATTTCGGGTGATGGCT
>JBDOMX010001027.1:0-10919 GCA_039831615.1 Planctomycetaceae bacterium | reverse complement strand
TGAGAAATGAATCGCTGCTGATATGTGGAACGTAGTCTTCACCGACATACGGTGTTTGCCACAGCTGAATCGCATGATGTTTTTGCGCATCTCCCTGAGACTTGAAACACAGCAATTCTCCGGCCTCGAAAAACGTCCAGCCGTTGCAGATCAACGGAGTCTGGATATTTTGCTCGATGAGATTGTACTGCAACAGGACATAGGTGCCGGAGTCGCGGTTGTAGAAGACGAACAGGAAGTCTTCTCCGTTTGGAGCAGAAATCGTGCGTTCGAACAGCATCTCCGACAGATTGTGTTCGAACGTCTTGTATTCCCCGTCCTGCAGGTAGTAGCCATTCGGAAAGATAAGGCCGTGATCATCGGGAAGCAGGACGCAGGCGTCCTGAATGGAATCCAGCCGCATCGCCTGCTGCAGCTTTTCGTTGTAGATGAGGTGCCGAAACTGTTTTTCCTGATACGGCCTGACCCGCAACAAAATAATATGGCCGACCATCGCGTAGTAGGTCTCGGCGTCGTCGAGCGTTTGATCCGGGTCATCAACGGGTTCGGAGTAGATCCCCTCCCCGCTGTCCGTGTTGTTTTCGACTTTGACGGTCAGATCCCCGCCCACGGTTTCCACGAAAACGCGGTCTTTGATGGAGATATGTGGGTAGTCGCCGTAATGGTGATCATCGCGGGTAGCGCGGATCCATTCGAAATCGTGTTGTGAAGGAAAACGGAATTCATGTTCGCTGCGGTTATTGATGTAGCGAAGTGTGGATGATGCCGAATCAGGGGATTCGATCAGCCATTTGAAGACCTTCACCTCAGTGGCCGATTTCCCGACGCGAAAGACCATGTACAGCTGGGGACCGCGCACGGCAAATTTGGCGAACACCGCGTTCTTGTAGTAGCGGAACAATTCTTTGAAGTCACGCTCGAACTCACTGTTGTTCAGCAGACTCAGGTCCTGAGCGTGCAGGGTATGATCACTTAATCCATAAACGGCAAACACATCTGACAATTCGGTTTCCGACTTCAGGCCGAAGTGGACGTTGTATCCGAACAGGAAGTGATCACCGATGGCGACCATGTCGCGCGCGATGCAGTTGTGTTCGGTGGTGATCCGCTCGGTACTCAGCAAAGCGGTGTCGATCGAACCAAACACCTGCTTCCGGGCATCGTTGAGTTGATCCAGACGGGAACGCAGTGCTTTGCCGCAGTTGTTCAGGCGGCTGCGGATAATCTCATACGTGCTGCTTTCCAGCCCCATGTCGGGTGTGCCTGTGTCGGCTGAGTTGTCAATGGTATCAGGCATAGGACGAGAGCGGCCGTGGGTTGCGATTGTCCCGTCACCCCGCGCGGGAGACGGTCAACGGATGGGACATTCGATCTGAATTTGTTTGTTTCGCGTCGCCTGTTCCGGCCAATGGTCACGCGCACCCGGAGGCCGCACAGACATTGAAGAAGACACAGGCGTGGAACTTTAGGTCTCCCTGCTGTTCGTCAGCCCACCGGTCAGTGCGGCGATCTTCTTTGTCGCCAGCGATGATCCTGCAACTGTGTCCAGCATGCGGGTCAGCTCCGACCGGGATTCATCTGAGTCTGCCATTGTCAGCATGCGGCCAATCAGGGCGGCGACCGACAGATCCTTGACGTCCTCAAAATTCATATTGAACTGACTGGCGAACCCGGTCAGCTTGTTGCGAAAGTACTCAGGGTCTCCATTAAAGAATGTCTGCTTGATATCAGTGACCGTCTCACTGTTGTGCACGAAGCGGTCGACCGCCTTGCCTGCTTTGACCGAGTTGACGATCTGATCGAAAAAGGTGCTTTCGCCACCCACGATATCGATGCGCGCCGTCTTCAGTGCTTCGCCGACGATTCCGGCCTGAGCTTCCGCGATCTCTTTCTGAGTATGAATGGCGGCGATCTCGATGTCTTTCTCTTTGTTGAGCTGCAGCTTGAATTCTTCGTGGTCCCGTCCGACGCTGTCGAACAGCTTCATTGCTTCAGCCTTCTCGTGGATCCCGGCGGCTTCAGCGTTGAACTTCAGCTGCATCACCTGAGCTTCCGCGGTGCCTTCTTTCTCGACCGCACCCGCTTTGGCCACGAGTCCCTTTGCTTCGGCTTCGGCTTTCTTCTGCAGCACAGACGCTTCGGCCGTTCCCGTCTTCTCGGTGGCGTCGGCTTTGGCGTGCATCACTTCGGCTTCGGCCAGTCCGATCGCAGCGTGGTCCGCCGATTTCGCTTCAGCCAGCATTTTGGTTGCCTGGGTTTCCTTTTCAGCAGATGCGCGTTTGGCTTCAGCTTCCACCACCACCTGATCGGCGTGCAGCACCGCGGCCGATTTGGCTGCTTCGGCCGCTTTAACCTGTTTGATCAGTGCTTCTTCCGCTGCTTTCTCGGCCAGCGTTACGGCGACCTGTTTTTGCCGGTCGGCGTCCATGAATGCTTCGGTGTTCTTGATCTTTTCCTGTTCTTCGACAACCGCTCGTTCCACGGTGACGCGTTCGCGGATCACCTCCTGAATGTTCTTCTTTTCGACCTCAATTACTTTTTCTTTTTCGATTTCCGCCAGACCGACGACCCGCAGCCGTTCGGTCACTTCCAGTTCGCGATCACGGTTGACTCGCTCCAGCTCGACCGCGTCGGTGCGTTCCTTGTTTCGTTGAGCGACCAGAACCTGCCGGAGTTTGTTTTGTTCCTGAACCTGAAGATCTTCTTCGGTGCGAATTCGGGCACTCCCCGCCTTGAGTCGTTCTTCTTCCTGAACCTGTGCCGCCTGAGCCTGTTCACGGGCTGTGATCGACGCGATTTCCCGCTGTTGTTTTTCGACGGCTTCGATGCGTTGTTTTTCAAGTTCCAGGATTGCTTCCTGGGCCTCGACGTCCTGCTTTTTCAGTGTCTTTTCTTTCTCTCGTGTGAAGTGGTTTTCTTTGACTTTTTCTGCCGCCGTGAGTTCCGTGATCTTTTTGATGCCTTCGGCGTCCAGAATGTTGGTGGGGCTCAGTCGTTCCAGAGGTGTCTGTTCCAGATAATCGATGGCACAGTCGTCCAGAACATAACCATTCAGGTCGGTGCCGATCACTTTCAGGATTTGTTCCTTGAACTGATCTCGTTCCGTGTACAGCTGTACGAACTCAAAATTCTTGCCAACGGTCTTGAGCGCCTCAGAAAACTTGGCTTCGAACAGTTCTTCCAGCTTCACCTGTTCGGACGCGCGACGAGGTCCAATCGTTTCTGCGACGGTCTTGATATCGTTCGTTTGGTTGTTGACGCGAACAAAGAACGTGACCTTAATATCAGCCCGCATATTGTCCATGCAGATCAGGCCGTCTTCACCATCGCGAGAAATCAGGATACGTTTGACCGACAGGTCCATGACGTGCGCTTCCTGAATCAGCGGAACAACAACCATTCCTCTGCCGGTGATGACCTGCAATCCGCCGACGCCGGTTCGCACGATGGCTTCTTCGGGTCCCGGTTTCCGATAGAACTTTGAAAACGCGGTCGCCATTCCGATCAGAAAAATGACCAGAATCGCAGCGCTGACGCCAAAAACCAGCACCTGGTCGGTGGTGAGCGCGAGAACCGGTTGAGCAAACATCTGCGGGGTCTCCAATGTTAAGATCGCTGTGGGTGCCTGCCTTAAACCGGCGGTGGTTCCACGAAGTAGGTATTGTTTTCTGGTCCAATGTCCACGATGACCGCGGAATCGCCTTTGTGAAGCGTGCGGCTGTTGTTTCGAACCTTGAGTCGGAGCGGAGCGCCGTCTGTACTCAGTTCCGCTTCGCCAAACGTCTCTGTCACTTCACTGGTCGTGACGATGCAGGTTTGTCCGAAAAGATCTTCAGCCTTGTTGGGCTCGACGGGGTCAAATCGTCCACGCAGCGGCTGCGTGATCATTTTTGTCAGCATTGCCGCCACACCAAAATCTCTCACGATGGCCATGCTGTCTGACGACCAGTCAAATGAGGGATGTGGCACCGGACTGTTCCATAAACGTGATACCATCCATGCTGTCAATGAGAACACGCTGACCCAAAGCATGGTTGGCACGCTGCCAATGTTCAGAAACTTCAGTGGAACGAAGCCGAACTGCAGGATGGACGGGTCGGCTTCGACATCGACGTCGACATCCAGGTCCAGATCGAGATCCAGGAAATCCAGGTCGACTGTCCCCAGCATCATGAGCAGCCAGTAGAGACAGACCCCCAAAAGCAGCACCGACGCCGGCCATGTCGGCCAGGAGAAGCAGCTTTCGATGAATTGTTCCATGAGACTTCCTTCGCTCTGTTCCGGGAGTGATTATCCACTCTGAACCGACTGGATGCTCACTGAGAACGTTGAAATGCGTCTGCGGATCACGAAAAACGGTCGAGTCAGATCGATTACCTGCCATTGGCGGTGGTGTTGCAAACCTCGGCAATCGGCCGCCCGCGATGTCCCCGACGTCTCTCGCATGGATCCGGGACCGTTCGACACTTGACAATCCTCTTGTATGCCCGGATCTTTGAGTCGACAATTGGAACGACGAAACCGTTAAAAGAGACTGTCACACGATTGCGCGAATTCGTTTCGTTCATGAATCAGGGAGGCGGCCGAGATCGGTTCCATTGACGAACATGCGAAATCCGGAGATCTTCTGGACCCGGTGCAGCATCGCGGAAGCCTCAATCGGACGGTGTCCGAGGCCTATCAGGCCAAATCCATTGCACAGGCGCTCGACGTGTTCGTGCATCAGGCACGGCTGACGGTTCCTGCGCATCAAGCTGCGCTCAGTTATGTTCCTCAGCGAGACTTCCGGAACGCCGTGCATGCTGTTTCAGTGTCAGAGAAATATGCCAACGTTTGCTCGCTTGACAGACTGGCACTCGCAGAATGCATCTGGGAGGCGATGGTTCGCGATCCAGCCAGCTGTTGCCTGTCGCAGGAAGAACTGAGCGTTCATCCGCAATGGAAGAATCTCGCCAGTCCGAAGGATGACAGCGGTTTGGAACGTGCGCCGATGCGAGGCTGGCTGGTGGTACCAGTTTTCAGCAGGAGCCGGCAGATCGTCGGCATCCTGCAGACGTCGGATCGGATCGACGGCGATTTTTCGCCGGAAGACCTGGAAGCATTCGAACATCTGGCTGTCCTGCTGGCGCCGCTGCTGGAGCTGCAGGAATTGCAGCAGCAACTGCAATCCCAGTCGATGACCGTGAGACCCCTGAAGGAAGCCGCACGAGCTGCCATGCTGCGTGCGGAGCATGCGGAAATCAAGCTGGCGCATACGATCGAGAAACTCGAGCAGACCAACGGGGCTCTGGAACAGAATATCAGCGATCTGAGCCAGCGCAACGAAGCCCTGGAGGTGGAAGGCGGCAATCGCCGTCAGGTGCAGGAGTCTTTGCTGGCGAGTGAGGCCAGGTTTCGGACGATGGCCGAAATGCTGCCTGCCATGATCGCGATTTATCAGGGAACCGGCCACAGTTACGCAAATCCCATGACGACGGAGATCACGGGCTACTCACTCAGAGAACTCGCCACTTTGTCGTTCACCAGTTACGTCCATCCGGACTCACTGGAGCTGGTCAAAGAACGCAGTCTGGCACGGCAGAGGGGAGAGGATGTTCCGGGGCGGTATGAGATTCAGATCGTCACCAAACAGGGAGAAAATCGCTGGGTCGACTTCGCGGGTGCTGCGATTGAATACAACGGACGACCGGCTGTTCTGGGGACCGTCATTGATATCACGCAGCGGAAAGAGATGGAACGAAGCCTGCGCGAAGCGAAGGATGCCGCCGAGGCCGCCAATAAGGCCAAGAGCGACTTCCTTGCCAATATGAGCCATGAGATTCGGACTCCGATGAACGCCATCATCGGCATGACAGAACTGGTCCTCGATACAGATCTGTCGCAATCCCAGCGGGAATACCTGTCGATCGTGCGGGATTCCGGTGATGCGCTGCTGACCCTGCTGAATGACATTCTCGATTTTTCAAAAATCGAAGCGGGAAAGATGGTGTTGTCCAGGTCGGTGTTCGAACTGGATGAGAGTCTCGGTGATGCGGTTCGCTCCCTCGCGCTGCGCGCTCACTCAAAAGACATCGAGCTGCTGTATCGAATCGATCCGGAGGTTCCTGAATTCTTTGTTGGAGACGTGGGACGTCTGCGCCAGGTGGTGGTGAATCTTGTGGGGAACGCGATCAAGTTCACGGACGAGGGCGAGGTTGTGGTCGATGTCACCTGCGAATCCGGAAATGAAACGGCGGCTCAACTGTGCTTCAGCGTTCGGGACACCGGGATTGGGATCGAAGCTGACAAGCAGATGGCTGTGTTTGGCGAATTCGAACAGGCAGACGGTTCGACGACTCGCCGATATGGAGGAACGGGTCTGGGTCTGGCGATCACTCAGCGGCTCGTGGAGCTGATGGGTGGACGGATCGAGCTGGAAAGCGAAGTTGGCCGGGGGAGCACATTTCGGTTTCACCTCACGCTGGAACGGGCGGAGAAGCCGGTCCGGAAAGATGAGGCACCGCAGAGACATCTGCAGGGGATACGAGTTCTGATCGTCGATGATAACTCAACCAATCGCCTGATTCTCAGCGAGATGTTGCGCAGTCGGGGACTTGAACCGGTCAGTGTGGCGGGGGTGGACGACGCCCTGGCCGTATTGCGTCAGTCAGCAGGAACTCCGCTGGCAATTCCTGTGGTCATTTCAGACGTGAACATGCCGGATCGAGACGGATTTGAGCTGGCAGCTGAGATCCGTCGCGACGAACAGCTGGGCAGCACAATCATTGTGATGCTGACATCGGGTGACCGAGTCGACGACATTCGGCGTTGCGAGGAATTGCGAACCGAAGCCCATCTCTTCAAGCCCGTGAAGCAGACAGAACTGTTCGACGTCCTGCTGCGTGAACTGGGCATCACGAAGGTGGAACAGTCGCACGAGGTCCGCGATTCCTCAGCGGCGACAAAGGCGATCCCGGCACTGCACATCCTGCTTGCAGAAGACAGTAAGGTGAATCAAACGCTGGCGATCGGAGTGCTCAGCAAATGGGGCCACACAGTCGAGGTCGCCAACAACGGAGTGGAAGCGATCGATGCGTCCGCTCGGAACAAGTACGACCTGATCCTGATGGACGTGCAGATGCCCGAAATGGACGGACTGCAGGCGACTCGCGAAATCCGCTCCCGTGAAGCCGGAACGCCCCATCATCTCCCGATCGTCGCCATGACTGCCAACGCGTTGAAGGGTGACCGTGAGGAATGCCTGGCAGCCGGTATGGATGGATATGTTGCCAAGCCGTTCCGCAAACAGGAGATTCTGGAAGCGCTGCTGGAGCTGTTTGGTGAAACGACGGATGACAGCGTGGTACGCTGATTTGTGGCTGCCACGCAGGTGCCGGAGCCTGTCATCGATTGCCCCCCGCCACCCGGACCCCGTCGCGACTGTTCGAAAACGGCTCCAAACTGTCGTCACCGGGCAGTTGAGAGGCTGGTTGTCAGTCGACTCGATTGGCTTCGAACAGCTCGTTCTGCACCGGGATGACAGATTTCAGGATTGAGAACACGACTTCGGCCGGAGAGCCGTTGGCGTCCACGCGATGCACGATCGACGGATCAAATTGTTCCAGCACCGGGGCTGTCACATCCGCGTAAACGGCAAAACGATGGCGGATGACGTCTTCATTGGCGTCATCGGCGCGGTTCTCACGAATCGCTCGACGTCGAATGCGATGCACCATGTCTTCCTGATCACTGCATTCCAGATAAATCACTCCTTTGATCAGCAGGTACTCGCGGACGATCGCAACCTGCGCCACATTCCGCGGCATGCCGTCCAGCACCAGCAGGTCTTCTCGTGGTTTGTAGCGTGACAGAGCGATGTAAGCGTCGACTGCCTTCCTCCAGATCTTGAATGTCAGATCATCCGGAACCAGCTCGCCGCGCGACACGTAGTCGTAGACTTTCTTTCCGTCCTCTGAACCGATGTCGATCGCACGGAACACGTCGCCGACGGAGAGGTGGAAGAAGCCGGGGATATTGGCCAAAATTCCACCCTGAGTGCCCTTGCCGACACCGGGAGGACCAAACAGCAGAACGCTTGGATACCGTTGGTCGGGTGCCATCGGGTGGTCGGGTGCCATCGGGTGGTCGGGTGCCATCGGGTGGTCGGGTGCCATCGGGTGGTCGGGTGCCATCGGGCAAATTCTCTCCTCACTCTTCACCTGGAATCTGACGCCCGGGAGTATGACGAGTTGAAAACCGGGCCACCAGACTGAGGCCTCAGGAAAATCAGAGAAATGACTGCACTTCTGCCGAGTCATATCAGCTGCGCAGTCTGTCGGCGACCGGGTCCGGAATCAAAGTCGGTCGGCTGCGGGTTCGGCTAACCTTCGTGGACCGACGTCGGAATTGCTCTACAATGCCACGTTTCGCCGGATTCCTGATGGAATTGGCGGGTCACGATCCGGTCTGCATGGTCCTTTAACAACATCTCACGCGGCTACATCCGTGGCCGGCAGAATTGTCTCCTGATGAATCGCTATAGCACGCTCGCTCACGATTTCTGTGTCAACATGAACCTCAATACGGAGTTGCCTCTGCCGAACTCCCGGGAAACGGTGTTGGATTTCTTTGGACGGGTCCAAAAATCATTTCCCATGATGCGTAACTTCTACACGCGTGAGAATGGGGAGTTCGTGCTTGAAGAAGACAGGGACCAGCCCCTCTAACGGTGGATCGCGATGGAGGCCCGGCGGATTTGCAGTGGTTTTGTGAATCCTCCGGATCTCGATACCGCCGTAGAGCAGCACCGGCTGATTCTCGAGCTGGTCCCCTACATGCTGACGGTGAGTCCACTGGACTGCGAAGCCCTGGACTATATGCTCGGGTTCGATTTCATGTACCGCGGAAACCACGATGCCCTGGTGGCCCGTGCCCTGGGAACCGGTTCTGCCTTCGACGGGTTTATTGATCTTGCCGGAGCAACTGTCCTGAATTGTGAGCCGTCATTGACAATCAGTCTCGACGAGTCGTGTCGATTGCAGGCTCGGCTCTTTATCGAAACGCGCACAAATGCCTATCACGTGCGGCGCAACGAGTTCCCTGAAGATCAGATCAGCGTCTATTTTACCGTCCGCCAGTATGGAAGCATGGAGCATGATGCGTCTTTCGTGGAGCGATTCGGCCAGTTGAGAGCACGTTCCGAGCAGCTAATGGACGAATTTGTGATTGACCAGGTCCTGCTGCCATTGGGGCAGGCCATCGCTGCATCCTGAGAATCGTCGACGGCACCGGGATCAGGTTGTGACCCCCTGGCTCTCTTGTATGCCTGGCTCCCTCGGCCGCCGGACGACTCGCACGGAGTACTGCTGGCGCGATCTGCGCTGCTGTGCGGGAATTCTGGTTGGCAAGTGTGCGTTGCTCCTGAGAGGCAGACGACCGCGCAGCAGGTTCCTGATTTCAGGAGCGGAGCCTCGGATCGTCGTGGGGTCCGAAAAACCCAATGAAGCGCAGTTGAGAACGCATCTGATTGCCGATACCATCCCGGTTTGAAGGCGTTCCTGTCGCGGGCGCGGTCCTCAACAGTGAGGTCCATCGGGCCCTGCGACAGTCGATCATCCGGCCAGCTGACGCCGTTGGAAGTAGTCGGTCTCTCGCGGACGATGGCTTGTTCGCACTTTGTTTATTCGGAGTCTCAAACAGTGTCGATCGATAAATCACTCAAGAAGCCGGCCGGGATGGTGCGTTCTCGCAACGTTCTCAAACGCGGTGAGCGAATTGACCAGCTGATCGAAGAAGGTCGCTGGACAGAAGGCCGGTCCGCATTGGGCCTGCCGAAGGTTCGAATTAAACATGTTGTGGCGGGCAAGAAAAAGAAAAAGGACAAGGAAGACGAAGACGGAGACGAAGCCACCAGCGAATCGTGATGAGTCGCGTGGCGGTCAGACAAAGCGCCGCGGTGCCGTGGTCAGTCCACAGCACGGCTGGCGACCGGCCTTTTCCGTACCAGCGTCAAAACAGGGCATCGTGGGGTTTCACCACGATGCCTTTTTGTGTAGCGCCGCTGCGGCGGGACGCTCACCAGCCGCGGTTGCAGAGGCTGTCGCCCGAATTTGGATCCCTGAATTCCCGCATTTGCTGCTCTCGACAGCAGTTGGCACTTGAGTGCTCCTGATGAACGCCTCTATCGTAGTGTCGCGCAGTGATTTTCAGGTGCCAGTGTCTCACTTTGTCCGGGTCCGGATTTGCAGATCCTTAACGAGGCCTCACAAATTCACGTTCAGCCTCGGCGCGCTGTTCCTCGTATTTCTTCAGCTGGCAACTTTGACCGCATGTCTTCCATCCCACTGCGCTACAAACTCAGGAGCAAAGTGGGAGTGCTTTTACGCCGGAAGCTCATGCGTGTACGCAGAGACTTTTTGGCAACAGCGCACGCGACCTGTCGGGAATCACAGCGTCAAACTCTGCAGCGCCTGTTGGCGCTGAATGCCGGCAGCCGGTTTTCGCAGGATCATGGCCTCAATCCGCATCTCACTGTGGAAGAGTTTCGGGCGAGAATTCCGGTCTCCGACTATTCCCTGATCGCTCCCTACATCGACCGCATGAAAGCTGGCGACCATGGAGCACTCCTGGGCGCTGACAATCGCCTGCTGATGTACGCCGTGACCAGTGGCACGACCGCACAATCGAAACTGATTCCGGTGACTGATCGATTTGTCGAGGACTACCGCCGCAGCTGGCAAACGTGGGGCGCCGGCTGCCATCGTGACCACGAGACTCTGCGGATGCTGTTCATGGTGCAGGTTGCCAGCAGTCATCGACGCTTCACGACCGATGATGGAACGCCATGTGGCAACATCAGCGGCCTTGTGGCGGCGATGCAGCAGTTCCTGGTTCGTGCGCTGTACACCGTTCCATCGTGTGTGGCTCATCTGCAGGCGATT